>NZ_JBJZOG010000049.1:0-49805 GCF_047200535.1 Micromonospora mangrovicola
GCCAGGACGAACCGTCAGGCGCCGGTCATCGACCGCGCTGCCCCGTTGCCTGTGGCAACCGCCTCACTTGAGCTGGCCCGCGGTGAGTCCGGTCTGGATCTGCCGCTGGAAGGCCACGTACACCGCGAGCACCGGCAGGGTGGCGATGGTCAGTCCGGCGAACAGCCCGCTGAAGTCACCCTGGTAGCCCTGGTTGACCGCGAGCGCGGCGAGCCCCTGCGCCAGCACCCACTTGGAGTCGTCGCCCTGCATGAGCACCTGCGGCAGGAGGAACTGGTTCCAGTGGCTGAGAAAGTTGAAGATCGCGACGCTGATCAGTCCCGGTCGTGCCATCGGCAGCATCACCCGGAAGAAGAGCCGGAAGTGACCGCACCCGTCGATGAGCGCCGCCTCCGCGATCGACGTCGGCAGGGTCCGGAAGAACGCGGTCAGGAAGAAGACCGTGAACGGCAGCGAGTAGGCGGCGTAGACCAGCATCAGCCCGGTCCAGGTGCCGAACAGGCCGGCGTTGCGCACCACGAAGAAGAGCGGCACCAGGGCGAGGAAGACCGGGAACATCATTCCGCCGACGAACAGGTAGTAGGCCACCTGCCGGCCCCGGAACTCGTACCGGGCGAAGACGTACGCGGCGGTGGCGCCGAGGACCATGGTGAGGGTGAGCGATCCGGCCACCACCACGCCGCTGTTCAGGAAGTACCGGCCGATGTGCGCCTCGGTCCAGGCCCGGGACCAGTTCTCGAAGCGCAGCGCGCCGGGCGGTCCCCAGGGGTCGGAGAGGATCTCGCCGTCGCTCTTGAACGAGCTGAGGAACATCCACAGCAGCGGCAGCGCGGTCAGCGCCGCCCAGAGCAGCAGGAACCCGTGCGAGAAGACGTTGGCCACGCCCAGCTCGCGGCGCGGTCGCCGGTCCCCGACACGGGCGGGCCCGGACTCTGCGGCCCCGGTCGTGGTGGCCCGATCCATGGTGGTCACGAGTACTCGATCCGATCACGACGGCCGGTACGCAGCGCGAGCACCGCGACCGACAGGGTCAGGAACAGCATCACCACGCCGATCGCCGAGGCGTACCCGAACTTGCTCTCGCTGCCGAACGCGGTCTCGTACATCCGCAGGCCGATGACGTCGGACGAGAAGTTGGGGCCGCCGTTGGTCATCTGCTGGACCAGGATGAACCCGTCCAGCGCGGCGATGGCCAGGTAGATCCAGGCGACCTGCACGGTGTCCCAGAGCAGCGGGACGGTGATCCGGCGGAGGGTGGTCCACCGTGACGCCCCGTCGAGCATCACCGCCTCGTAGATGTCGCGCGGGATCGCCGCCATGGCCGCGCCGAAGAGCACCACGTAGAACCCCACGTTGCTCCAGACCATCACGGCCAGCACGCACCAGAATGCGGTGCGCGGATCGCCCAGCCAGGTGGGCGCGGGCAGGCCGAAGGCCCGGAGTGCGCCGTTGAGCAGGCCGTTGTTGGGGTGGTAGACCTCTTTCCAGAGCAGCGCGATGATCACCACCGAGAGCACCTGCGGGAAGAAGTAGACCATCCGGTAGAAGGCCGTGCCCCGGACGCCGGTCACCCCGGCCCGCCCCTTGCGGCCACCCATGTTGAGCATGGTGGCGAAGAAGAGGCCGAGCCCGATGGTCAGCACCGGCACCACCGCGAGCATGACCGCATTGTTCTTGATCGCGTTCCACACCTGGCCGTCGTGCCACAACGTGCGGAAGTTGGCCATCCCCACCGAGTCGGCGTGCGCCGAGTAGCCCAGCCAGTTGGTGGTGGAGATCTGGAACGCCTGCAGGTACGGCGACAGCACGAAGACGCCGTAGAGCAGCAGCGGTGGCACCAGGAAGGTGACGATCAGCGGGTACTTGCCATGTCTCACGAGCAGACCTTCTCCCCAGCGGTGGGCCGGTGGGGGCGGGACGCCCGCCCCCACCGGCCGGGCGTCACGCGGCCCGCTTGTACTTCTTGATGGAGCTGTCCTGGGCGATCGAGTCGGCGCCCTTCTGGCACGCGTCGAGGAACTCCGCCGGCGTGCTCCGGCCGCTGAAGAACTCGCCGCAGGCGGCGTCGACCAGTTCGCGCTCAAGCTTGCGGTAGTAGTTGTTGTAGACCCAGTTGAAGCCGTTGCTGCCGGACGCGTCGAGGGCCTTGACCACGCTGGACAGGCCGAACGGCAGGTCGATCCCCTCGGTCGTGCCGGCCACCACGGTCAGGCTGGAGACCTTCTTCGTGAAGTCCTGCGCGCCCTTCTTGGAGAGCATCACCCGGAAGTACTCCATGCCACCGGCCGCGTTCTTCGCCTTCGAAGGCACGATGAACGGCTCGCCGGCGGTGCCCCGGATCGCCTCGAACGGCAGCTTGTCGCCGCTGCCCAGGCTCGGCGTCGGCGCGATCGTCATGTTGAAGCCGGCCGGGGTGACCTTCGCCTGCTCGTTCTCCAGCCAGGAGCCGCAGGAGATGAAGGCGGCCTTGCCCTGGCACCACGCGGTCTGCGACTGGATGTGATCCAGGCCCGGCGACCCGTCCAGGATGTACTTGTCCTTGACGATCTGGTACCAGGCGTCGGCCGCCGCCTTCATGGCGTCGGACTTCCAGGCGTTCGGCTCGAGGTTGTCGATCGCCATCGCCACCGACGGCCCGCCGAACTTGATCGCGGTGGCGATCAGCGGCCAGCTCATGTAGCGGGGGTGCTTGCCCTGATAGGTCCACGGGGCGATGCCCGCCGCCTTGATCTGCTTGCAGAGCGCGATGTGCTCGTCCCAGTTCTTCGCGTACTGCCAGCCGCGGTCGGCGAAGAGCTTGGTGGAGTACCAGATGCCGTACGCGGTGTACGTGTAGTTGAGGACCAGGAACTTCCCGTCGTAGGAGCCGACCTCCACGGCGCCGGGCAGCAGCGTCTCCCGCACCTTCTTGCCCGGCTGGTCGAGGCTCGGGGCGTCGAGCACCGCGCTCAGGTCGGCGATGGCGTTCTGGCTGACCAGGCCGTTGAAGTCGATCTGGCCGGCGCCCGAGTTGTTCACCACGTCCGGCGGAGTGCCGTCGACGAAGCGCGGCTGGAGGGTCTTGTTGATCTCCTGGGTGGCGGAGTGCTTGATCTCGGCCTTGGGGTACTTCTCCTTGTACATGGCCTCGTGGGACTTGGCGTACTCCTCACCGAAGCCGCCGTTGAAGATCACCACCTCGAGCGGGGCGTCCTCCTTGACGCCGAGCGGGTTCTGCTCGCTCTTGGTGCCCTTGTAGCTGCCGGCGTCGCCCTTGTCGTCGTCGCCGGACATGGCGCAGCCGGAGAGCAGGCCGGCGGCGGGGGTGGCCAGCAGGCCGGCGGCGGCGGTGCGCCGGAGAATCTCACGCCTGTTCATCGCATCTCCTCGGTTCGGGTACGGGCGGCCCACCGAGGGGGACGGTGGCCGCGGCATCGAGGCACGGGGGTGTCAGGTGTTGCTCGTCTTCACTTCATTTGAAGTTGATGAAGAATTTCTACGACAGCGGGACGTGGACCACAAGACCCGACGACCGAACCGTTATCACCACCGGTCCACCCCGGCTGGCCTAGCCTGGGTCCATGCGCCGCCTGCGGCAGCTCGCCGAGCGCACGCCGGCCGGGCGGGAGCGCTACGTCGACCTGCTCCGGGCCCTCGCGATCACGATGGTCGTGCTCGGCCACTGGACGATCACCGTCATCGGGTACGACCGGGCGGGGCGGCCCGCCGGGCACTCCGCCCTGGGCGACCTCCCATGGGCCTGGCCGCTGACCTGGGTGGCCCAGGTGATGCCGGTGTTCTTCCTGGTCGGCGGGTACGCCAACGCCGCCTCGCTGACCTCCCACGGACGGCGACAACACCAGCTCGGCGCGTCCGGCCCCGCACCACGACCTGGTGCCGTGAGCGGAGACGCCACCGGCTGGCTGGTCGACCGCAGCGCCCGGCTGGTGCGCCCCACCACCGCGCTGCTGGTGGTGCTCGCCGTCGGCGCGGCGGTGGCCACCCTCCGGCACGCCGACCCGGCGCAGGTCCGCACCGTGGTCTGGTTCGCCACGATCCCACTCTGGTTCCTGGTGGCCTACCTGGTCGTGGTGCCGCTGACCCCGCCGATGTACGCGCTGCACCGCCGCTTCGGGCTGGCCGTACCGGCGGCCCTGGTCGGGCTCGTCGCGCTCGGCGACCTGGGCCGGCTGCTCGGCCCGGCCGGGCTCGCCACCGGCAACTACCTGTTCGGCTGGCTGGCCGTGCACCAGCTCGGCTTCGCCTGGTACGACGCCCGCTCGCCAGAGCCTCCCCGCCGCCGGCGGCTGCCGCTGTCCCGGCGCGCCGGGGTGGTGCTGCTGACCGCCGGGCTCACCGCGCTGGTGCTGCTGACGGTCGTCGGCCCGTACCCGGTGGTCATGCTCAACGTGCCGGGCACCCGGCTGGACAACGCGGCCCCGCCGAGCCTGGCGCTGCTCGCGGCGGCCACCGCGCAACTCGGGCTGATCCTGCTGCTGCGCGCCCCGGCCGAGCGGTGGCTGCGCCGCGCCGGCCCGTGGCAGGCGGTGATCGCGGTGAACTCGGTGGTGCTCACCGTCTTCCTCTGGCAGCTGACCGCCGCGGTGCTGCTGGTCGGCCTCCTGGACGCGCTCGGCGTGCTGCCCACCCCCCGGGTCGGCTCGGCGGCCTGGTGGGGCTGGCGGATCCCCTGGGTGCTCGCCCTCGCCGTGGTGCTCGCCGCCCTGGTCGTCGTCTTCGGCCCGATCGAGGCCCGGTCGCGACGGCACCCGACCGGGGCGGCGCCGCGCCGCCCGTGGCGCACCACGCTGGCCGTCGCCGGGTACGCGGGCATCGTCGCCGGGCTGCTGCTGAACAGCCTCACCCGCAAGGCCGCGCCCGAGCCCCTGGGCCTGCCCGCCCCGGCGCTGGTGGCGTACCTGGCCGGGGCGGGGCTGCTGCGACTGCTCAGGTCTGGGTGGGGAAGCCGAGGTTCACCCCGCCGTGCCGAGGGTCGAGCCAGCGGCTGGTGACCACCTTGCCGCGGGTGAAGAAGGCGACGCCGTCGGCGCCGTGCGCGTGCAGGTCGCCGAAGAGCGAGGACTTCCAGCCGCCGAAGGAGTAGTACGCCATCGGCACCGGGATGGGCACGTTGATCCCGACCATGCCGACCTCCACCTCGTGCTGGTAGCGCCGGGCGGCCCCGCCGTCGTTGGTGAAGATCGCCGTGCCGTTGCCGTACGGGTTGGCGTTGACCAGCTCGACCGCCTCGTCGTACGAGCCGACCCGGACCACGCTGAGTACCGGGCCGAAGATCTCGTCCGTGTAGATCGACATGTCCGGGGTGACGTGGTCGAAGAGGGTCGGGCCGAGCCAGAAGCCGTTCGCGTCCCCGTCCGGGTCGACCGCACGGCCGTCCACCACCGGCACCGCGCCGGCCGCAACCCCCGACTCCACGTAGGAGCGGACCCGGTCGGCGTGCGCGGCGGTGACCAGCGGGCCCATGTCGCAGCCGCGCCGGCCGTCCCCGGTGCGCAGCCCGGCCATCCGCTCGGCGATCTTCGCGACCAGCGCGTCGGCGACCGGCTCGACCGCGACCAGCACGGAGATCGCCATGCACCGCTCCCCCGCCGAGCCGAAGCCGGCGTTGACCGCCGCGTCGGCGGCCAGGTCCAGTTCGGCGTCGGGGAGCACCACCATGTGGTTCTTCGCCCCACCGAGCGCCTGCACCCGCTTGCCGTTCAGCGCGCCGCGCTGGTGCACGTACCGGGCGACCGGCGTGGAGCCGACGAAGGACACCGCCCGCACCCCGGGGTGGTCGAGCAGGGCGTCCACCGCCTCCTTGTCGCCGTTGACCACGTTGAGCACGCCGTCGGGCAGGCCCGCCTCGGTGAACCACTCGGCCAGCAGCAGTGCCGCGCCGGGGTCCTTCTCGCTGGGCTTGAGCACCACCGCGTTGCCGCAGGCGACCGCCACCGGGATGAACCAGAGCGGCACCATCACCGGGAAGTTGAACGGCGAGATCACCGCCACCACTCCCAGCGGCTGGCGCAGGCTGTACGAGTCGACCTCGGTGGAGACGTTCTCGCTGAAGCCGCCGCGCAGCGCCGCGGGGATGCCGCAGGCGTACTCGATCACCTCCAGGCCGCGCTGCACCTCGCCGGCGGCGTCGGCGAGCACCTTGCCGTGCTCGGCGGTGATCACCTCGGCGAGCCGGTCGCGCCGGGCGTTGACCAGTTCACGGAAGGCGAACAGCACAGCCGTCCGCTTGGCCAGGGACGCGTCCCGCCAGGCCCGCGCGGCCCGCTCGGCGGCCTCCACCGCGCCAGCCACGTCCGCCGCGGAGGCCAGCGCCACCAACCCGGTCCGCCGGCCGGTGGCCGGGTCGAAGACGTCGCCCCGCCGCTCCGATTCGCCGGCGACCCGCTTGCCGTCGACGAAGTGCCCGCTGACCGGCACGCCGTCCCCGCCGCTCATGCCGCCACCTCCGCCTGCGCGCAGGACCGGATCGCGTCGACCAGGATCGCGAGGCCCTCGCGCGCCTCCTCCTCGGTCAAGGTCAGCGGCGGGCCCATCCGCACCACGTTGCCGTACAGGCCGCCCTTGCCGACCAGCAGGCCGCCGGCCCGGCAGGCCTCGAAGACCCGGGTGGTCAGCGCCGGGTCCGGTTCGCCGGTGCCCGGGCGGACGAACTCCACGCCGAGCATCAGGCCCTTGCCGCGCACCTCGGCGACGCAGTCGAGATCGGCCGTTGCGGCCCGCAGGCCGTCGCCGAGGATCGCGCCGACCCGCGCGGCGTTGGCCTGCAGGTCGTGGTCGAGCAGGTAGTCGAGGACCGCGTTGCCGGCGGCCGTGGAGACCGGGTTGCCGCCGAAGGTGGAGAAGCTGATCGCGGGCACCGACTCCAGCACGTCCGCCCGGCCGACCACCCCGGCCAGCGCGAAGCCGTTGCCGATCCCCTTGGCGAAGGTGATCAGGTCCGGGGTGACACCGTGCGCCTGGTAGCCCCAGAAGTGCTCGCCGGTGCGCCCCCAGCCGGTCTGCACCTCGTCGCTGATCAGCAGGATGCCGTGCTCGTCGAGCACCTTCTTCCAGGCCGCGAAGAGCCCGTCCGGACCGTGCACAAAACCGCCGACGCCCTGGATCGGCTCGGCGATCAGGCAGGCCACGTCGCCGGAGGTCTGGGTGGCGAGCACCTCGCGCAGGTCCTCCACCGCCGCCTCGACCCGGTCGGCCTCGTCGAGCCGGGCCAGCAGGCCGCGCAGCCGCTCACCGGAGTGCAGCCAGGCCACCTGGAGCGGGTTGAGCGCGCTGGCCGACCAGCCCCGGTTGCCGGTCACCCCCATCGCCGCATACGAGCGGCCGTGGTAGCTGTTGCGCACGGCGAGGATCTGGTGCGAGCGGCGGTGGTTCGTGGCGACCAGCAGGGCGGCCTCGTTCGCCTCGGTGCCGGAGTTGGTGAAGAACACCCGGGCGTCGGGAATGCCGGAGACCCGGGCCACCTTCTCGGCCAGTTCCACCTGCTGCCGGATGAGATAGAGGGTCGAGCTGTGCACGATGCCGGTGCCCAGCTGCCGCTGCACCGCCTCACGGATCTCCGGGATGTCGTAGCCGATCATGTTGGTCAGCACGCCGCCGAAGAAGTCCAGGTAGGTGCGGCCCTGCGCGTCGGTCACCCGGCGGCCGGAGCCGGAGACCAGCTCGATCGGTTCGGCATAGTAGAGCGGCATCCAGGACGGGAGCACGGCCCGGTGTCGGGCCAGCAGGTCGTCGGTGGTCATTCGGCGCACCCTTCAGCGGCGGTTGGTCCTCGCACGCTCTCACCGGGTGACCGTCGGGACAACTGTCAGCCTGTAGCGCAGCGACCGTCCATGCCTGACACCACGTCAACCGCCTCGTTGCGATTTCCGGAGCCAAACCCCCTCCACGCCCACCTTCCCGCTGGTCTCCAGGTCGGTCAACCACTCGATCCGCACCAGTCGCCCCAGCACTGCGGACGCGCCCACCTCGCGCCCCGGTGACGCGGTCAGGATCCGCACCAATTCCCGGAAACAGTGGCTGTCCCGCGAGCAATGACCACTCTTTCCGTGAATCAGGCCGCAGGGGCTGGGTGGGTGGGTGGGTGACGATCCACAACGGGCGGTGCTGGCCGGGCGGCGGGCGGTAGCATCCGCCGGGTGCGGACGACGGAGGTCCCGCTGCCGGGCGCGGCGGGGACGGGCGGGGACGAGATCGCCGCGGGGGTGCGGGCCTGGATCCAGTCGCCGCCGCTGCGCGCCCTGGTCCGCCACTTCGGCGGCGAGTGGCCGGCCGGGGACCTGGCGGCGGTGCTGGCCGGGCTGGACGACTTCTCCGCCCGGCACTGGGACTTCCGCGAGGGCCGGGAACGTCCCGAGGCGCGGGAACCGGCCTTCGACCCCGCCACGGTCGGGCTGGTGCTGGCCGCGGCCGACGCGCTGGGCCTGGTGCGGGCCGCGCCGCCGGCCCTGCCCCGGTACGCCCACCTGCTGGTGCTCGGCGGGCTGGCGCACGCCTGCGTGCGGCGCACCGGGTACGCCGCGCACCTGGTCCGCACCGTCGCCGGGGTCTCCGGGGAGGTGGCCGTGCTGGGCAGCTTCCGGGCCCTCTCGGCGGCCGAGTCGCGGACGCTCGCCCGGGCCGGGGTGACCGGCTGCGCCACCGAGGTGGACGCCCTCGACGCGGCGGTACGCGCCGCGTTCGGCGTGACCACCCCGAGCGAGGAGACCGGCGACGACGCCGACCACCCGCACCGGGCCTGGTCCTCGCGCACCTACCGACCGGCCGGGCTGCCCCCGGTACGCGTGCTCGCCGCGCCGTCCAGCGAGCCCGGCCGGCGTCGGGCGCACACCGCCGACACCCAGCGGTTCTGGGCCGAGCACGTGCGGCTGCGCGCCGGCGATCCGGTGCTGATGGTGACCGCGCCGATCTACGTGCCGTTCCAGCACTGCGACGCGCTGCGCACCCTCGCGGTGCCGTACGGCTGCGGGATCGACACGATCGGGGTGGATCATGCGCTGGCCGCGCCGGCCCGGGTGCCCGAACCGACCCTCACCCCGGGGCGGTACCTCCAGGAGATTCGCTCGGCGATCCGGTCCATGCGCGCCCTGCACGCCGCGGTGCGGCTGTCCCCCGTGAACGGTGGGCCGAAAACCGGGCTGCCCCGCGTCGCACCCAGCGGGTAGCCTTCCCGGCACGGCGAGGACGGCTCAGGGCGCGCTTCCTTCCCATCCTGTCTTGGTGACCTGCTAGCACGCCCGATCTCCGTCCTCGCCGCCTGTCCGCTACGGGGGTGACGGCGTTGACGCAGCAGTGGGCTCCGGCCAGGGCCGCACGCGTGGACCCGGTCGCGGCGGCGCTGGTCCGCCGCACCGGCCTGGTCGCCACCGGCCTGCTGCACGGCGGGCGCAAGGTTCGCCGCGCCGGTCGCCGGGTGACGCTCGACGCCGGGGTGACCGCACTCGAGGCGGACGTCCTCGCCCTCGGCTGGCTGATCGGTCCCCGGCTGCGCGCCGCGCTCGCCGCGCTGCCCGCCGAGCGGCTCGCCGCGGTGGGCCACGGCCTGCTGGACATCCTGGAGACCGCGGTCGGGGCGCACGCCCCGCACCTGCCGCTGTTCAAGGACTTCCCGCGCCGGGTGCCGGCCGACACCGAGGAACTGTACGTCCGGCGCGTGTTCTCCGTGCTGCTCCAGCGGCCGGAGCAGTCCTGCGTGCTCTGCGGCCGGGCGGGTACGGTGCACCCGGTGTCGGCCTGCGCCCACCTGGTCTGTGGGGCTTGCTGGGACGAGGGCTACACCGCCTGCCCGATCTGCCACCGTCGGATCACCGACGGCCCGTTCCTGACCGTCGTCGAGCCGCCGCGCGGTGCCCGTACGCTGTCCCTGCCCCGCCGGGCCGAGGTGCTGGAGCTGGCCGACGACGTCGACCGCGCGGTGCACCAGGCGCTCGGCGCGCTGCTGGCGCGGCGTACCGCGCTCTCCCCCGCCGACCGGCACGACCTGCTGGCCCTGATCGACCATGCGGGTCCGACGGAGCCGACCTGGCTGCCGGACGAGGTACCGGTCCGGGAGACCCGGGCGCTGCTGCTGGACCGTCTGCTCACCGGGCCGGTCGACCCGGCCCGGGCGGCGGCCCTGCTAGACCGGTACGTGGACACCGCCACCGACGTGCTGCGGTTGCTCGCCGTCCGCGACGGCGGCGACCCCGGGCTGGTGGAACCGCCAAAGCGGCGCACCTCTCCGCCCCGCGCGCTGCGCCGGGCGCTGCTGGCCCGGCTAGCCGCGCTTGGCCTGCCCGCCCTGCTGGCGGACCTGCCCCGGCACCGGTCCCGCTGGCTCGCCGTCGCCGAGAACCTGCACCCGTTCGAGCTGCCGGCCCGGCACCCGGAGGCGGCCACCGCGTTCGCCGTGCTGCGTCGCACCCCGGTGGCCCCGGACAGCCGGCTCGGCCGGGTCGTCGCCGAGGTGGTGGCCGGGTACGCGCCGCTGGTCCGGCCGGCTGCGGGTCGGCTGCGCGCCGCCTCTTCGGGTGCCCGGATCGCGACCGTGCTGGCCGACGGGGACCTCGACAGCGCCGTCGAGCTGCTCGCCCGCCGGCCGGGTGAGCTGCTGCGACGGATCGTGGCGTTGGCCGCGTGCGGCGGTGACGCCGAGCGGCTGTGCGCGGCGGTGGCGGCCGCGGCCCGTGCCGTCTCGCCCGGCGTGCTGATCGCCGCCCTCGGCGCGGTCCGCGCGGCGACGTGGCCGGCCGGCACCCGGCTCTTCTTCCCGCGCGGCGGGCGCGCTCGGCTGTGGAGCGAGCCGGACCGCCGGCCGCGGCTGCCCGCGGCGCTGGGCGGCGCGCTGGATGACCTGCTGGTCACCGAACTGCGGGCGCGCGCGGCACGGCTGCCCCGGGTCGACGTGGCGTTGCTCGACGCGGCGCTGGCCGACCTGGTCGCGCCGTTCGCCGAGCGGACCGCGTCGGACGCGCTGGTCCGTCTGCCGCGGGGCAGCGCCCGGCCGTTGCCGGACGGCCGCCGGATCCGGCTCTTCCTGCACTGGACGGAGCCGGCCGGCACCCGCGTGGACCTGGACCTGTCGGTGGCAATGATCGCCGACGACGGCGGTTTCGTCGGTTGGTGCGACTACACCCGGCTGCGGTTCGGCGAGCGGGCGGCGGTGCACTCCGGGGACCTGACCTCCGCCCCGGCTCCGCTGGGGGCCAGCGAGTTCGTCGACCTGGACGTCGCTGCGCTGGCCCGGCGCGGGATCCGGTACGTGACGATGGTGGTGTTCAGCTACAACGACGTGCCGTTCGAGGAGATGACCGACGCGTTCGCCGGCTTCATGGCGGACCCGCGGCACGGCGCACCGTTCGAGCCGAAGGCGGTCGAGCAGCGCTTCGACCTGACGGGCCAGGTCAAGGTCGCCACCCCGCTCGTGGTGGACCTGCGCACGAGGACGCTGCGCTGGATCGACGCCACCATGACCGGCACCGGCAGCAACCACTCGGTGGCTCGCTATTCGCGGACCCTGGCCCGGCTCACCGTGGCCGCCGACGAGCACTTCGCCGCCGGCCGCCGGGTGAGCCTGTGGGAGCTGGCCTGCTGGCACGCCGCCGAACGGGCCGACACGGTGCTGGTCCGGGGCCGCGACGGCGGGCTCACCGGCTACCGCCGGTCGGCCGGCGAGTCGGCGGCCACCTTCGCGGGGCGGCTGACCGCGCGCGGCCCGGCCGACGGGGCGCCCTCGGGCGCGCAGCCGCGGTTCGCCGCGCTGGTGCGCGGGGACGTCGCGCTGCCCGCCGGGGCGCAGGCGTACGCGTTGCACCGGGCGGAGCTGGACGCCGAGCGGGTCACCCTGCTGGACGCGGCCGACCTGGTCGCCGAGCTCGCCCCGCGACGCTGACCGGTGCCGGCAGGGGACACCCCGGCCGACCGGGTCAGCGGAACCGGGCCCGCGCGATCGCCCGGGAGACCTCCGCCGGCTGGTCCACCTCCAGGACGAGGCGGTCGTACGGTTGCCCGTCCAACTCGACCAGCAGCAGCTCCTCGGCGCGGTGCACGCACCAGAACGACCGTCCGGTGGACCGGGACAGGTAGCTGCCGGCCATGATCAGGCCGGGCCAGAAGGTGCCGGGCAGCCGCCAGCCGGAGCCCCGGGCGTACGCCTCGGCGCGGGAGACCGGCCGGACGCCGGTGACCGCGGCGGTGGGCACCCGCACCCCGGCCGAGAGCGCCCAGAGCCGGTCGGCTCCGGTGAGCCGGACGACCAGGCGCTCCGGGTCCGCGTCAACCAGCACCGCCATGATCACGAGGCTAGTCGGGCGGACCGCCTCGTGGCCAGCCGGTCCTGCGCCGAGCTGAGACCGTGGTTGCGGCCCGCCGAAGGCTCACCATCGACCCGGTGCGGACTCAGCGGGCGGTGTCGGCGACCGCCTGGGCGAACACCTCGGAGCGGTGCTCGAAGTTGCGGAACCGGCCGTAGCTCGGCGCGGCCGGGGAGAGCAGCACCACCCCACCCGCCGGGGTGAGCTTGCGGGACAGCCCGACCGCGTCGACCAGGTCCTCGGCGATCTCGGTACGCACCCCCGGCAGCCCGGCGAGCGCCTCGACGATCCGGGGACCGCTGTCCGGGATGCCGATCACGGTGATCTCCCGCTCGGCCAGGTGGTCCCGCAGCGGGGTGTAGTCCAGGCCCCGGTCGGTGCCGCCGACGATCACGGTCAGCGGCCGCCCCTCGTACGCGTCGATCGCGTGCATGGCCGCGTACGGGCTGGTGGCCAGGGTGTCGTCGACGAAGGTGAGGCCGGACGGGTCGGAGATCTCGGTGAGCCGGTGGGCGAGTCCCTGGAACCCGGCGACCGCCACGGCGAGGCTGTCCTTGCGGCCGGCCACGTCGACGCCGAGCGCGTCGAGCACCGCCAGGGCGACGCAGAGGTTGCCCTCGTTGTGCCGGCCGACCAGCGGCAGCACACCGCGCGGGAAGAGCGGGTTGTCCCGCAGGTGGAACCAGGGGGTGCCGTCCGGGCCGGACGCGACGTGGGTGGTGTCCGGCAGTCCGGCGCGTACCGCCGCCCGATCCCCCAGCTCCAGCGCGAGCCGCGGGTCGGCCCCGTTGACCACCACCGCGTGCGGGCCGTGCGCGAGCAGGTTGAGCTTGTCCCGGTAGTACTCCCGCTCCCCACCGTGCGCGTCGAGGTGCTCGGGGAAGAGCGCGGTGACCACGGCCACCCGGGGTGAGTCGGTCAGGTCGGCGCACTGGTAGCTGGACAGCTCCAGCACGTACAGGTCGGCCTCGGGCAGGTCGAGCAGCGGCACGCCGATGTTGCCGCCGAAGACGTTCGGTCGGTCCATCGCGGTCAACAGGTGGCTGATCAGGCTGGACGTGGTGCTCTTGCCCTTGCTGCCGGTGACCCCCACCGTCCGTTCGGCGTGGTCGGCCATCCAGAGCGCGCTGCCCTGGGTGACGGTGATATCCCGGCGGCGCAGCTCCACCATCCACGGGTGGGTGTTCGGCACCCCCGGCGAGCGGACCACCACCTCGGCGGCGGTCAGCCGGGCGAGGCCCGCCTCCCCGGTGACCAGCGGCGCGGCCTCGGCGAGCGGGCCGTCCCAGGGCAGGGTGAGGAAGTTGGCGCTGTCGTCGACGGCCACCAGGCCGGCCGGGCCGTGCGCGGCGATCGCGGTCACCGCGGCCCGGCCCTCCCGGCCGGCTCCCCAGACGGCGACATGACGTCCGCGCAGATCAGACAGGCGCACAAGCTCTCCTCGGGGGTCGCGACGGCGGTGGGGCGGGCGCGGTCCGGCACAGCCGGACACGGCGGACGAACCAGGGCCTAGTATGGCGTGTGCCCAACGAGCAGCTCCGGCGGATGGACGCCTTCACCTTCCCGTCCTACTCGATCGACTTCGCCACCGGCGAGGTGTTGCTGGACTACGCCCTCACCGGCCCCGACGGCGAGCAGCGGTTCACCGAGGTGATCACCCTGCCGCTGCCGGCCGAGCCGGTGTCCGACGAGACGGCGGCAACCCTCGACCGGGTTCTCGAGCTGCTGCACGTCGTGGCCGGGGTCAGCTACTACAAGACGGCCGCGCCGCCCCGGCTGGTGCTGCCGGCACCGCTGGGCCCGGCCGCCGTCGAGTTCGTCGCCGGCGTCTACACCCGGGGTCTGGCCGAGTACGCGTACCGCAACCAGCTGCCGCACGTGCTGGAGCTGCGTCCGGAGGTGCCGTCGGGCGAGGCCACCCCGCCCCGGGGGTACGACGACTCGGACCGCCGCCCGCTGTCGGCGGTGGGCGGGGGCAAGGACTCCATCGTCAGCCTGGAGGCGCTGCGCCGGGCCGGTTTCGACCCGGTGCCCTTCTCGGTGAATCCGAACCACGTCATCGTCTCGGTCAACGAGGCCTCCGACCTGGTGCCGCTCGCGGCCCGGCGGCGGATCGACCCGGTGCTGTTCGACCTCAACGCGGCCGGCGCGCGCAACGGCCACATCCCGGTCACCGCGATCAACTCGCTGATCGCGGTCGCCACCGCCGTGCTGCACGGGCTCGGCCCGGTGGTGATGTCCAACGAGCGCTCGGCGTCCGACCCGAACCTGGTCTGGAACGGCCACGAGATCAACCACCAGTGGTCCAAGGGCGTGGAGGCGGAGGGGCTGCTGCGGGCCGCCCTCGCCGAGCACGCCGGGCTCACCGAGCCGTACTTCTCCCTGCTGCGGTCGCTCTCCGAGCTGCACATCGCCCGGCTCTTCGCCGAGATCGACCGGTACGACGCGGTGGTGACCAGCTGCAACGCCGCGTTCAAGCTGCGGGACGCGAGCGAGCGGTGGTGCCGCGACTGCCCGAAGTGCCGGTTCGTCTTCCTGGCCATGGCCCCGTTCATGTCCCGGGAGCGGATCACGAACATCTTCGGCGGCGACCTGCTCGCGGACGAGTCCCAGGTCCCCGGCTACCGGGAGCTGCTCGGCGTGGACGGGCACAAGCCGTTCGAGTGCGTCGGCGAGGTGGAGGAGTCGGTGGTGGCGCTGAGCCTGCTGGCCCAGCAGGAGCAGTGGCGCGACGCCCCCGTGGTCCGCGCCCTGGTCGACGCCCTGCCGGAGACCGCCTGGACGGCGGCGGCCGGCTCCGACGTCTTCACCCCCGGCGGCCCGAACCACGTCCCCGCCGCCTACGCCAAGGCCCTCACCGCCCTCACCTGACCCGTCCGCGCCGGCCGCCGGCGGGGACGGGTCAGGGGGCGCGGACGGCGTCCAGGGCCAGCAGCGCGACGTGGAGGGAGAGGCAGGCCTCGACCGAGTCCAGGTCGACGTCGAGGATGCGGCCGATCCGGGCCAGCCGCTCGTAGAACGCGGGTCGGGACAGGTGCGCGGCGGCCGCCGCCGCCGACTTGTTCCGCCCCTGCTCCAGGTACGCCCGCAGGGTGCCGAGCAGCTGCTCGCGGGGGTGCCGGGCGTCGTACGCGAGCAGCGCGCCGAGCTCCCGCTCGACGAAGGTCTGCAGGCGCGGCTCGTCGCGCAGCAGGTGCAGCAGACCGGCCAGCCCGACGTGCGGCAGCCGGAAGATCGGCAGGTCACGACGGTCCCGGCGGGCCGCCTCGGCGATCTGCCGCGCCTCGACCAGGGACCGGCGTGCCTCACGCAGGCTGCCCACCCCCGAGCCGGCGGCGATGATCACCGCCACCGGGCCGGCCACGCGCGGGGCGGCGGGTCGGGTGGCCGGGTCGGCCGGCCGGGGCACCGCCGGGCGGGCCGGGACGGCGTCGAGGCGTACCCGGCGCAGCGCGGCGGCGAACGCGGCGAGCGCCTTCTCCTCGGCGGCCGGGTCGGACAGGGCCAGCAGCGCGCCCACCGCGTGGTCGTCGACGGCGCTGGTCAGCGCGGTGAGTTTGGCCTCCCGCAGGGCCTGCCCGACCGCCTCGGCGAGGTCCCGCAGCCGGGCCGGCCCGGCCGCCGGGCCCGGGTCGCCGCCGGGCCCCGCGCCCTCCCCCGCCGGGTCCTCGGCCCGGTGCCGGACGACCACGCCGACCAGGTGCCGGCGGTCCAGGGTCACGCCGAGCGCCTTGGCCCGCAGCGCCACCTCGTCGACCGGGCGGGCGTGGTCGATCAGCGCGGTGAGCAGGGTGCGGTGGATCTGCCGTTCCAGCCCCTCGGCGTCGCGCCGGATCAGCCGGCCCAGGGCGAGGGTGGAGGCGGCCCGCTCGATCAGGATGGTGAGCCGGGTGGGCGGGGTGGCGACGATCCCGCCGACCGGCCGCACCTCCACCGGGGCGGGCGGGACGTCGTCCCATCCGGAGGGGTGACCGCCGGCGGCGTCCGCGTCCGCCCCACCGCCGGACGCGTCGGGCCGGACCCGGGTCGGGGCGGCGTCGTCCGGGTGCCCGTCGTCGTCGGGTGCCGGTGGCCGGCCGGGCCGGCCGGTGGTCAGCTCGCCGCCGGCCGGCCAGCGCAGCAGCAGCCGCCCCCAGTCCTGGCCGCGGGCGCCGACCGTGGTCACCAGCCACCCGCTGTCCGGGTCGTACGCGGTGCGCCCGGTGGGACGGATCCGTCGCGAGTGCTGCTCCCAGCCGTCCAGCAGCAGCTCGGCGTTCTCCCCCGCCGGGTCGTAGGCGAGCACCTGCCGGGAGAGGTTCTCCAGCACCACCGGGCACCCGGCCAGCTCGGCGGCCTGCCGCACCACCTCGGCCGGCTCGGCGCCCTCCACGGAGAGTTCGGTGAACCGCTGGTGGATCTCCTCGGTCGCGCGCAGCTCGGTGAGCTGGGCATCCACGATCAGCGCGTGCACGGCCTCGGTGATCCGGACGAACGGGGTGGCCCGGCGCAGCTCGACCAGGGGCAGGCCGCGCCGCTCGGCGGCGGCGGCCATCACCCGGGGCACCCCGCTGACGTAGCGGCGGCCCAGCTCGACCACCAGGCCGGAGACCCCGACGTCGGCCAGGTCGCCGATGAACGCCCGCAGCCCCGCGTCGTCGGCCGGCAGCCCGATGCCGGTGGTGAGCACCAGTTCCCCGCCGCCGAGCAGGGTGGCGATGTCCGGCACCTCGGCCACGTGCACCCAGCGGACCGGCCGGTCCAGGCCCGCGTCCCCGGCCACCAGGCGCGGGGCGCCGTGGCGCACCGGCACCAGGGCGAGCACCTCACGGACGGTAGGGAACACGGGCGACACGCTACCGTGCGTCACCGCCGTTCCCGAAGACCCGGCCGCTCCCGCCGTCACAGGGGATCGTCGCGGCCCAGCTCCCAGAAGGCGACGGCCGCGGCCGCGGCCACGTTCAGCGAGTCCACCCCGCGGCGCATCGGGATGACCACCCGCACGTCGCTGGCGTTCTGGGCCGCCGCGGTGAGGCCGGGGCCCTCCGCGCCCAGCAGCAGGGCGGCCCGCTCCCGCTGTGCAGGGGTGAGCCGCTGGATCGGTACGGCGTCCGCGGCCGGCGTCATGGCGAGCACGGTGAAGCCCGCCTCCCGCACCTGGTCGAGGCCCGCCGGCCACCGCTCGAACTTGGCGTACGGGACCGCGAAGACCTCACCCATGCTGACCCGTACGCTCCGCCGGTACAGCGGATCGGCGCAGGTGGGTGACAGGAGGACAGCGTCGATGCCGAGCGCCGCCGCCCCCCGGTAGATCGCGCCGAGATTGGTGTGGTTGTTGACGTCCTCCAGGATCACCACCCGCCGGGCGGTGCCGAGCACCTCGGCCACGCTGGGCAGCGGTTTGCGGTGGAACGAGGCGAGCACCCCCCGGTGCACGTGGAAGCCGGTGGCCCGCTGCAACACCTCCGGGGTGGCCGCGTACACCGGCGCGTCCCCGGTGTCCAGGTCGGCGAGCTGGTCCACCCGCTTGGCGTCGACCAGGTACGACCGGGCCGGGTAGCCGGCCCGCAGCGCCCGCCGCAGCACCAGCTCCCCCTCGGCGATGAACAGGCCGTGCGGCGGCTCCCAGCGGGTCCGCAGCTCGACGTCGGTCAGCGCGCGGTAGTCGGCGATCCGGTCGTCGTCGGGGTCGGTGATCTCGTGGACGGGCACCCGTCGATTCTGCCCGGCCCGTCCCGGGCGCCCGCCGTCCCCCGCCGCCGGGAGCGGTGGCCGTCACGCCCGGGCGTAGCGCAGCAGCACCGACCGGCCGTCGAAGCTCCGGGTCTCCGCCAGCCGCAGGTCCAGCCGCTCGACGTCGGGCAGCACCGGTTTGCCGCCGCCGAGCAGCAGCGGGTGCACGACCACCTGGTACTCGTCGATCAGGCCGAGGCCGGTCAGCGCCGCCGCCGCGCCGGTGCCGCCGGTCAGCAGCAGGTCGCCGTCGACCCGCTCGCGTACCGCTGCCAGTTCCTTGGCCAGGTCGCCGCGGCCGACCACCCGGGCGTCGTGGTCCGCCCCGGTCAGGGTGCGGGAGACGACGATCTTCGGGGTGCGCCGCCAGATCGGCGCGAACGCCAGGTCGTGCGGGTGGTCGGAGATCGACTCGGCGCGCGGCCAGTACCAGGACATCATCTCCCAGACCCGCCGGCCGTAGGCGAAGGCGCCGGCCCGCCCGGTCAGCCCGAGGGAGTACGCGGACAGCTCCTCGCCCATCGCCGGCCAGTCGAACTCGCCGTTCGGCCCCTCGATGAAGCCGTCGACCGACTGGTGCACCCAGTAGATGATCCTGCCCATGGCGGTGCTCCTCCGCGTTCCGGTGCGCCCGGCCGGGCGCGCTCGCCGGTGGGTCGGAGCCGCCCGACGCGATCCGACAGTCGCGCGGGATTCTTCGCCGGCGGATTTGCCCGGGCCGGTTAGCGTCCGGGGTCGTGGCAGGCCCCGTGATGATCGCCCTGATCGGTGTCGACGGCTCCGGCAAGAGCACCCAGGCCCGGGCTCTGGCCCGGCGGCTGTGCGCCGCCGGCGTGCCGGCGCGGTACTTCGAGAACGCCGGCGGCCGGCCGCTGTGGAACCGGCTCGCCCGGGCGCTCGGCCGGCCGGACGGGGTGGCGCTGTTCGGCCGTACCCTCTATCCGGTCCTGGAGGCGACGGTGCGCGCGGTGGCGATGGCGCGCACGGTGCTGGTGGCCCGGCTGACCGGGCGGGCTGCGGTGCTGGACCGGTGGACCTGGTGCCAAGACGTGATCATGGCGGCCCGCGGCGACCGGGGGCGGCGGGCGGTCCGGGCGGTGTACGCGGTCTTCCCGCGCCCGACGGTGGTCTGCTTCCTGGCGACCTCACCAACCGTGGCGCAGCGGCGGGTGGCGGCACGCGGCATCGACACCGAGGAGCTGGCGCACCTGCGGGCGCTGGACGCCGCCTACCGGGCACTGCCGGAGTTCGGCTCCTTCGCGACGCTGGACGGGGACGGCGACGTGGACGAGGTGGCCGGCGCGCTGGACCGCATCGTGTCGCCGCTGCTCAGACGCTAGATTGTCGATCATGGAGTACCGCCTGGAGGACCGGCTGCCCACGGTCGAGGAGTTCGTCGCCGTCACCACCGCCGTCGGCTGGACCGACGCGTACGACCCGGCGGCGATCCCGGCCTCGCTGGCCGCCTCGCTGCACGCGGTGGTGGCGGTCGAGGGCGACCGCGTGATCGGGTTGGGCCGGCTGATCGGCGACGGCGCGATCTACTACTACCTGCAGGACCTGGCGGTGCTGCCGGAGCGGCAGCGGCGCGGGGTCGGCGCGGCGATCCTCGCCCGGCTGGAGGAGTGGATCGCCGGCCGGGCCTCGTCGCGCACCTTCGTCGGGCTCTTCGCGGCCGGCGCGTCGGTCAGCCTCTACCGCCGCTTCGGCTACGCGGTGCACGACGACATGACCGGCATGTTCCGCGTCGGCCCCCGCCGAGCGCCAGCCGGCCGGGAGTCCTGATCCGGCTTCGCCCGAGCTGAGGGCCCCCGCCGCCACGAGGGGACGACGGCGGGGGCCGGTCCGTGCGGCCGCGCCGGCTCAGCCCCGGCCGCGGCCCTGGAGCCAGCGCAGGATGTCGCCGGGGAGGTTCTGGTCCTGCTGCTGGCGGCGCTGCGGCTGCGGCGACGGCCGCGGCTGCGGGCGCTGCGGGTCGCCGGCCAGCTCCTTGCTGGGTGCGGTGAAGTCCTTCACCGGCTTGCCGCCGACGGCGGTCCGGATGGTCCGGGCGACCGCGTCGATCACCTTGGCCTGCACGGCCGAGCCGACCAGGTCGGTCGAGTCGTCCGGGTTGGCCGCGATGCCGGCGACCGCCACCTGCGGGGTGAACCCGACGAAGGTCTCGGTGGCGTTCTGCTCCGAGCTACCGGTCTTGCCGGCGACCGGCCGGTCGACGATCCGGTCCACCGAGGTGGCGGTGCCGCCGTTGCACTGCCCGTACGCCGACTGCTGACCGACCGGGCAGCGGGCCGCGTCGGTGGCGGCCCGGGCCACGTCGGTGTCCAGCACCTTCTTGCAGGAGGGCTGGCCGACGTCGACCTTCTGGCCGTTGCCGGCGGTCACCGACACCACCGGCACCGGGGAGCAGTACGTCCCCTCGGCGGCCACGGTGGCGTACGCGTTGGCCAGGTCGAGCGGGGTGGTGGCGGCCACGCCGAGGGTGAACGCGCCCCAGTTCTCGGGGTTGTTCTTGGCGAAGTCGGCGTCGGAGCCGGCCCGGAAGGTGATGCCGAGCCGCTGCGCCATCTCCACCACCTTGGCCTCGCCGACCTGCTCGGCCAGCCAGACGAAGTAGGTGTTCACGGAGCGGCCGAAGCCGTCCCACATCATCCGGTAGCCGTCCATCCACTCCGGGTTGGCGTTGGCCGGGCACCACTTGCCGTCGCAGTTGCCGTCGGCGTCGGAGGCGTAGCGGGTGGGCAGCTTGGCCGGGGCGTCGAAGCCGGTGGAGAGCGGCTTCCCGGCCTCCAGCGCGGCGAGCATGGTGAACAGCTTGAAGGTCGAGCCGGCCTGGTAGCCGGCGACGCTGGCGCCGCCGGAGATCAGCGGGTTGACGGTGTTCGGATGGTTGGTCTGGCCCTTCGGGTTGGCGGCCAGGCTGTAGTGGCGGTTGACCGCCATGGCGAGCACCCGGCCGGTGCCCGGTTCGACCGCGGCGATCGGCAGGGCGCGCTTGTTGTCGTAGCCGTAGACCTTGGTGGCCTGTTCCTGCGCGGTCTGCTGCACCTGCGGGTCCAGGGTGGTGATCACCTTGTAGCCGCCCCGGCGCAGCGCCTGCTCGCGCTCCTTGACCGTGTTGCCGAAGGCCGGCTGGGCGAGCCACCACTGCCGCAGGTAGTCGCAGAAGAAGCCCCAGTCGTCGTGCCCCTGCGCGGTCGCGGTGCAGCCGTTGGGCTGGGCGGTCGGGTGCAGGCTCAGCTTCGCCGCCTTGGCGTCCGCGGCCTGCTGCGCGGTGACCGCGCCGGTGGCGGCCATCGAGTCGAGCACGTACGCCCGGCGGGCGAGGGCCTTGTCCTTGTCCCCGTCGATGGGGCTGTACTCGTCGGGCGACTGGACCAGGCCGGCGAGCAGGGCAGCCTCGCCCAGGCTCAGGTCGGCGGGCGTCTTGCCGAAGTAGCGCTGGCTGGCCGCGGCGACGCCGTACGCCCCGGAGCCGAAGTAGGCGATGTTGAGGTAGCGGTTGAGGATCTCGCCCTTGCTGAGCGTCTTCTCCAGGGCGGTCGCGTACCGGATCTCCTGGAGCTTGCGCCCGATGGTCTGCTCGGTGGCGGCCTGCCGCTCCTCGGCGGACCGGGTGGGGTCGGTCTTGAGCACGTTGCGGACGTACTGCATGGTCAGCGTGGAGCCGCCCTGCTCGGTGCCGCCCCCCTTGACGTTGGCGACCAGCGCGCGGGCGATGCCGCGCAGGTCGGCGCCGCCGTGGGAGTAGAAGCGGCGGTCCTCGGCCGCGACGATCGCCTGCCGCATCACCGGCGCGATCTCGGCGAGCGGCACGTCGGTGCGGTTGACGTCGTAGAACGTGGTGAGCAGGGTCTTGCCGTCGTTGGCGTAGAGGTAGGAGCGCTGCGGTTGCGCGGGGGTGCGCAGCGCGTCGGGCAGCTCCGCGTAGGCGCCGAGGGCGGCCTTGGCGGCGAACCCGCCGAGCAGGTTGCCGGGAAGCGCGGCGACCGCGAGGACGAGCCCGGCGAGGACGCCGGCGAGCAGCACGGTGAAGAGCCGCGACAGGGGCGACCGGGTAGACGGCATGCACCCCAGGATTACCGCGAATGCCGCCAATCGGCCACTCCGCCAGGCAACTGTCAGTCACCTCACCGCGACTTCTCAGCCACGGCTCCCCGGCTGCCGGTGGGCGCCCGCCCGGTCCCGCCCCGGGTGTCCGGTCCGGCCCGGCATCCGGCCGCCGGAAACACCGCGCGCCGACGGCGTGTTTCGTGTCAGGATGCTCCGCATGTCCGGTCGCGCGCTCAGCTTCGGGGCTGTGGCGCAGGCGTACGAACGGTTCCGGCCCGGGTATCCCGGGGAGCTTGCCGACCTGGTGACGGCGTACGCGGGCCGGCCGATCCGCACCGCCCTCGAAATCGGCGCGGGGACCGGCAAGGCGACCCGGCTGTTCGCTGGACGCGGGATCACGGTCACCGCGACCGAACCGGACGGGGCCATGCTCGCCGAACTGCGCCGGCACGTCCCGGCGGACGTCAGGACCCGCCGGGCCGCGTTCGAGGACCTGCGACCCGGCGAGCGTAACGACCTGGTCTACGCGGCGGCGGCGCTGCACTGGACGAAGCCGGAGGGGCGCTGGTCCCGCGTGGCCGCCCTCCTGGAGCCGGACGGCGTGTTCGCCTCGTTCGGCGGGCCGATCCGGCTGGCCGACCCGGCCGTGGCGGAAGCGGTGCGCGCCGCCCGGGCGCCGTTCCTGGCGAGCGACGAGGTTCCCTCCCCCGACGGGACGCCACCGGGACATGACATGCAGTGGCCGGGCACGGAGCTCCAACGGTCCGAGTGGTTCGCCGATGTTCAGCAGTCCGTGCTCGGGCGGCGCCTGACGATGAGTGCTCGGGACTACGTCGGTCATCTCTCGACCGTCTCGGCCTATCTCGAACTGCCGCCCCCCGTGCGGGAGCAGGTGTACCGCCTGATCGAGCAGGTCCTGCCCGAAACGGTCGAGATCGATGCCGACATCACCGTTCATCTCGCGCGTCGGCGCCACGAGCGGTAGCGCCCCGACACCACCGGCCCGCTGGGCAGGTGGCGGGTCAGCTCGGGAGGGGTCCGTCGGGCGGCGGGGCGGGAGCGGCGGCCACACTGGCGGCGACCGCGTCGCGGGCGATGACGGCCGGCACCAGCCGTCCGGACCGATAGCCGATGCCGATACCGGCGATCAGCACGAAGATCGCCCCGAAGGTCTGTAGCGAGCCGATCAGCGCGCCGCCCAGGCCGAGCAGCGGCGCCGCGATCATCAGCATGATCCCGTCCCCGTAGGCGAACAGCCCGGACCGGGCCACCGACCAACCGGTGAGGAACCACCCCACGCTGTAGCAGGTGGCACCGAACAGCACGATGGTCCGCGCGGTGAGGCCGAACACCGGCGTCTGCTCGGCCAGCCCGGCGAAGGGCAGCATGAGCACCATCCCGCCGATGCTGGACAGCAGCCCGGCGAGGGCGACCCGGCGGCACCGGGTGGCGGCCAGCAGGCCGGTGAGCGCCAGCAACGCGAGCAGCCCCAGCCAGACCGCGGCCACCCAGCCCACCAGGTAGAGCGGCTGGCCGTCGGCCGGGTACGGGTCGTTGCCCACCCCGCCGTCGCTGGCCATCGCCACCACGCCGTAAAGGACCGCGTACGCGGGCAGCAGCCAGACCGCCGCGCGGGCGAACCGGCGTACCGACCAGGCCCAGCTCGCGTCGGTGGCCGGGGCGGCCGGCCCCGGCTCGGAGACGAACGGCAGCACCCCGAACCCGCCCCCGGTCTGACGGGTGCCGAGCGGCCCGGCGGGGTCGTGCACGCCCGGAACCGGTTCCCTGGAGAAGAGTTCCTTGGAGAACAGCCCCTTCGCCGGATCCTTCATGCGTCACCTCGCTCCGCCCACGGGCGCGAAACGCGCGCGGCGCCCCGGTCCCTGCTCACCACCCGTCCTCAGACCGATCGTGGCAGGCACCGGGGCGCCGCATGAGGCTTTCTCGCATTTGCCGCCCGGGGTCGGACGGCGTCCGGGCTCAGCCCCGTTCGCGGTGGTCCGCGGGGTCGTTGAGCAGGCTCTCCGGGGCGACCGGCTCGGGGGCCGGCAGCCCCTGCGGGGCGTTGCCGCCGCCGGTGGCCTGCGCCTCGGCGACGCGTACCTCGTCGTGGATCTCCTGGGCGGCGCTGGCGGCGGCCTTGGCGGCCTCGGCGGCCTCCCGCTCCACCTCGCCGGCGCCCCGGCTGGCCTCCGGCGACGGCACGTCGCCGACCATGCCGGCCAGGCCACCCAGCGCGCCGCCCATCCCCTCCAGGGCCTTGGTCAGCTCGGCCGGGACGATCCAGACCTTGTTGGCGGAGCCGTTGGCGATCTGCGGCAGCGCCTGGAGGTACTGGTAGGCCAGCACCTTCTGGCTCGGGTTGGCCTGGTGGATCGCGTCGAAGACGGTACGGATCGCCTTGGCCTGGCCCTCCGCCTGGAGGATCCGGGCCTGCCGGTCACCGTCGGCGCGCAGCACGGCGGCCTGCTTCTCACCCTCGGCGGTGAGGATCTGCGACTGCTTGAGACCCTCGGCGTTCAGGATCGCGGCGCGGCGGTCCCGCTCGGCGCGCATCTGCTTCTCCATCGAGTCGCGGATGCTCGGCGGCGGCTCGATCGCCTTGATCTCGACCCGGGTGACCTTGATGCCCCACCGGCCGGTGGTCTCGTCCAGCACCCCGGAGAGGTGCCGGTTGATCTCCTCACGGCTGGTCAGCGCCCGCTCCAGGTCCAGCGAGCCGATCACGTTACGCAGCGTGGTGACGGTCAGCTGCTCGATGGCCTGGAGGAAGTTGGAGATCTCGTAGGTGGCGCGGACCGAGTCGACCACCTTGAAGTAGAGCACCGTGTCGATCGAGACGACCAGGTTGTCCGAGGTGATCACCGGCTGCGGCGGGAAGCTGACCACCTGCTCCCGCATGTCGACCTTGGTGCGTACCGCGTCGATGTAGGGCACCAGCAGGTTGAGCCCCGGGTTCAGGGTCCGCTTGTACCTGCCCAGCCGTTCCACCACGTCCTGCCGCTGCTGCGGGACGATCCGCACCGCCTTGACCAGCGTCACCACGACGATCACCGCGACGGCGATCAACAGGATCGCTGCAAACTCCATACCGCTCACCTTTTCGCTTCGGGCAGTCCGCCCGGGCCGGAAATCTCGTCCTGCCAGACCAGGGCGGTGGCGCCCCGGACCTTTATCACCTGCACCCGCTCACCGGCGGCGTAACTCTGCGTCGCGTCGTACGACCGCGCGCTCCACAACTCACCGTCGATCTTGACCAGTCCCCGCTCGGCGTCCACCGGCTCGAGCACCAGGGCGGTGGCCCCCTCGATCGCCTCGACTCCGAACGGCTGCTCGCCGCTCTCCAGCGCCGGGAGGGCGTGTCGCCGGATGACCGGCCGGACCACCGCCACGGTGAGCGCGGAGACCACCGCGAAGATCACCGCCTGGAGGGCGACCGGAGCGCCCAGCGCGGCCGCCCCGGCGGCGGCGAACGCTCCGGCTGCGAACATGATCAGGAAAAGCGTCGTCGTGAAGATCTCGGCGACCGCCAGCACCACACCCAAAACAATCCACAGCACGGCGTCCACCCCACGATCGTGACACGCCGACGCACGCGGCAGCGACCCCTGATGATCACCTAGGCTCGACCCGAGGCGCCGACGCGACGAGGAGGACGACGATGGCCCTGCTGCCCGAGACCGCCCGACGGGTGGATTTGCTGGTCGCGCGGGCCCAGGCCGAGGGACGCGGGCCCTCGCTCGCCCTCGGCGTGGTGCGCGACGGCGGCCTCGCCCACCTCGCCGTCGCCGGGGAGCAGCCCCGCCCCGACGCCGACCTGCAGTACCGGATCGGCTCGATCAGCAAGACCATGACCGCCGTGCTCGTGATGCAGCAGCGCGACGCCGGCCGGCTGGCCCTCGACGACCCGCTGGACAAGCACCTGCCCGGCACTCCGGTCGGCGCGCTCACCGTGCGGCAGCTGCTCGGGCACGCCAGCGGCCTGCAACGCGAGCCGGACGGGGACTGGTGGGAGCGGACCGAGGGCGTCGACCTGGCCACCCTGCTGGCCGGGCTGACGCCCGAGAAGATCGCCCACCCGCCGCACCGCGTCTACCACTACTCCAACCTGGCCTACGGCCTGCTCGGCGGGGCGCTGGAGCGGATCACCGGCACGCCCTGGGCCGAGCTGCTGCGGGAGCGGCTCCTCGAACCGCTGGACATGCGCCGCACCACGTACCACCCGACGGAACCGTACGCCCGCGGCTACGTGGTGCACCCCTGGCACGAGACGCTGCGCGAGGAGCCGCGCACCGACACCGCCGCGATGGCGCCGGCCGGCCAGCTCTGGTCGACCGTGGCCGACCTCAGCCGCTGGGCGGCCTTCCTGGCCGACCCGGACCCGCAGCTGCTCGCCCCGGACACCCTCACCGAGATGTGCGCGCCGGTGGTGATCAGCGACCTGGACTCCTGGACCGGCGGGCACGGCCTGGGCGTGGAGCTCTACCGGGTGGGCGAGCGGGTGTACCTGGGCCACGGCGGCTCGATGCCCGGCTACGTCGCCGGACTCGCGGTGCACCGGCCCAGCCGCACCGCCGTGGTCGACTTCGCCAACTCATACGGCCTCAGGGGCGGCCACCACATCGTCGGCCTGGCCCGCGAGGTGCTCACCCTGGTGCTCGACGCCGAGCCCGCCCCGCCCGCCCCGTGGCGGCCGGCCGCGGTGCCGGCCGCGGAGCTGGCGGAGCTGACCGGCCGCTGGTGGTGGATGGGCGGCGAGTACGAGTTCCGCGGGGATCCCGCCGGCGACCTGGTGGGCGGCCCGGTCGGCAAGCCGCTGCTCCGGTTCACCCCGGAAGGCCCGGACCGCTGGCGGGGCCGCTCGGGTTCGCAGGACGGCGAGATCCTCACCGTCATCCGCGACGGGTCCGGCCGCCCGGTCGCCCTGGACATCGCCACGTTCGTCTTCACCCGCACCCCCGAGCAGGAGCCCTGACCCCGTTCGCCCCGCCAGGGCCCGGCGGCCGCGGTGCTGGATTGAGTCACTACGAACTTGATGACGTGGACGACTCACCCGTCGATCCGTTCACCGCATCAAGTTCGTAGCACCACCGAGGTCACCCGGACCGTGGAACCGAGCCGCGAAGGCCGGCCCTGGCGCACGCAACCACTACGCCGGCTCGGTGACGAAGTCGATCAACCGCTCCATCGCATTGATCAGCGGCGTCTCCACGTCCGCGAAACTGTCCACCCTGGACAGGATGTGCCGCCACATGTCCGCCGGGTCGGCCACCCCGAGGGCCGCGCAGACCCCCTCCTTCCAGGGCCGCCCCGGCGGCACCACCGGCCAGGCCCGGATGCCCAACGCCGCCGGTTTCACCGCCTGCCACACGTCCACGTACGGGTGCCCGGTGACCAGCACGTGCGGCGAGGTCACCGCCGCCACGATCCGGCTCTCCTTGGAACCCGGCACCAGGTGGTCGACGAGCACGCCGAGCCGGCAGCCCGGGCCGGGCGCGAAGGCGCGCACCTCGGCGGCGAGGTCGTCGATCCCGTCCAGGGGTTCCACCACCACGCCCTCGATCCGCAGGTCGTCGCCCCAGATCCGCTCGACCAGCGCGGCGTCGTGCACACCCTCCACCCAGATCCGGCTGGCCCTGGCCACCTGGGCCCGGACGTTGTCCACCGCGATCGAGCCGGACGCGGTCCGGCGACGCGCGGCGGGCACCGGGGCGCGCGCCGGGCGGCGCAGGGTGACCGGCTGGCCGTCGAGCAGGAACGCGGCCGGCAGCAGCGGGAAGTTGCGCCGCCGGCCGTGCCGGTCCTCCAGCACCACCGCGCCGGCCTCGAAGCCGACCACCGCGCCGCAGAACCCGGAGTCGGCGTCCTCGACCACGAGATCGGGTTCGGCGTCCACCTCCGGGGTGACCTTCCGTCGCCGCCAGTCGCCCGCCAGCACGTCCCCGTCGTATCGCCCCGCCATGGCGATCACGCTAGCCAGCGGCCCGGCGCGTCGCCGGGCGACGCGCCGATCAGCGGCCCCACCGGCGGCGCAGAACGGGGCGAAGGGGGTAGTCAGGGGCAGGTCGCACCGCCGGAGCGGCAGTCGAGACAGGGGCGGCGGCGAGCACGTACCCTTTCGGCATGTCCTCCCCCGCAGCGGGCGCGGCCACACTGGCGCCGCGCCGGTCGAGCCGCTTCGTCGCCTGGGTACGCGCCTGGCGCGCCGGCCTGGTGCCATTCGACGAGGTCGCCGACTCCGTCGCCGGCGACGAGGAGCACCTGGTCGCGGACGCCCCCGGCACCTGGACCGACGTCTCCCTGCGGGACGCGCTGCCCAGCCTGGCCAAGCTCTCCCCGGACGAGATCCGCCTGGTGCTGCCCGCGCCCGGCGACCCGCGCGGCCTGCCCGGCCCGGGCGAGTTCGCCGGTGCGGCGCTGCTCGCCGGCGAGGCGGTGGTGGCCAGCGGGCTCGGGCTGGTCCCGGAGGTACGCACCCACACCTCGGGCTCGGGGATGACCTGGGAGACCGTCCTCTGGCGGGTCTACCCGCTGCCGGCCGACGCGCCAAAGGCGTCCCTCGCCGTGCCCGGCGCGGCCGAGGCGGAGGCCGAGCTGGCCGCCGCGCTCGCCGAGACGACCGCCGCGCTCACCCGACTCGACGTGGCCCAGTGGCGCCCCGAGCTGGCCGGAGCCCTCGCCGCGTTGCGCCGCCCGGACGGCGGCACCGACCTGCCGCCCGGCTTCGACCCGCGGGCCCGCCGGCTGTTCGCCCGCGCGGCGGTGCTGGACCGGGTGCTCGCCCTGGCCGGCGAGAGCGCCCCGGGTGGCGCGGTGAACACCTACGAGGCGCAGCAGCGGGACGCGGCGTTGCGCCCGCTGACCACCGCCTGCCGGCAGGCGCTGGTGGCCGCCTGCAACGCCCCGCTGCGGCCCTGAGCGGAGCCCCGTCGCCGGGACTCAGATCTCGTCGATCAGGTCGGCCACCGAGTTGACGATCCGCGACGGCCGGTACGGGTACCGCTCCGCCTCGGCCCGGCTGCTGATCCCGGTGAGCACCAGGATCGTCTCCAGCCCGGCCTCCAGGCCGCAGAGGATGTCGGTGTCCATCCGGTCACCGATCATCGCGGTGGACTCCGAGTGCGCCTCGATGGTGTTCAGGGCCGAGCGCATCATCATCGGGTTCGGCTTGCCGACGAAGTAGGGCTCCACCCCGGTCGCCTTGGAGATCATGGCGGCGACCGAACCGGCCGCCGGCAGCGCGCCCTCGACCGACGGGCCGGTCGCGTCCGGGTTGGTGCAGATGAACCGCGCGCCGTCGTTGATCAGCCGGATCGCCTTGGTGATCGCCTCGAAGCTGTAGGTGCGGGTCTCGCCCAGCACCACGTAGTCCGGCGCGAAGTCGCTGAGCACGTACCCCACCGCGTGCAGCGCCGTGGTGAGGCCGGCCTCGCCGATCACGTACGCGGTGCCGCCCGGCCGCTGGTCGGCCAGGAACTGGGCGGTGGCCAGGGCCGACGACCAGATCGCCTCCTCCGGCACGTCCAGCCCCATCCGGGCCAGCCGCGCCTGCAGGTCGCGCGGGGTGTAGATGGAGTTGTTGGTCAACACCAGGAAGGGCTTGCCGGAGGCGCGCAGCTTCTTGACGAACTCGGGCGCGCCGGGCACCGGCTGTCCCTCGTGCACCAGCACGCCGTCCATGTCGGTGAGCCAGCTCTGCACCGGCTTGCGGTCATGCATGTGTCGTCCCCAGGGGTGTCGGAGTTCGGTCGGCTCAAGGGCGGCGGGCCGGGGGCACGCAGCACGGCGTCGGGCAGGTGTCCCACATCGGCAGCTCGCCGAGGCGGCGCCGCAGCCGCTCGCCGTCCGGGGTGGTGCGCTCCAGGACCAGTTCCCGGACCATCGCCACGAAACGCGGGTCGGTGCCCGGGGTGCCGGCCCGGACGAAGTCCAGGCCGAGCTGCTTGGCCGTGTCGAGCGCCTCGGTGTCCAGGTCCCAGACCACCTCCAGGTGGTCCGAGACGAACCCGATCGGGCTGACCACCACGCCGGTCACGCCCTGCTCGGCGAGGGCGGCCAGGTGGTCGTTGACGTCCGGCTCCAGCCACGGTACCTGCGGCGGGCCGGAGCGGCTCTGCCAGACCAGGTCGTACGGCAGGTCCGGCGCGGCGGCGGCGTGCACCAGGCGGGCGGTCTCCGCGAGCTGCGCGGTGTACCGGCCGCCGTGCGGGCCGGCGGTGGCGGCCATCGAGGTGGGGACGGAGTGGGCGGTGAAGACCAGCCGGGTGCTGTCCCGCTTCGCCGGGTCGAGCTGGGCGAGGGCGGCCCGGACGGCGTCGGCGTGCGGCTCGACGAAGCCGGGGTGGTCCCAGAACTGGCGCAGTTTCTCGATCACCGGGGCGTCCGGGCCGACCGCGGCCCGGGCCGCGGCGATGTCCTCCTGGTACTGCCGGCAGGAGGAGTAGCCGCCGTACGCGCTGGTGACGAAGGCGAGCGCCCGCTTGATCCCGTCGTCGCGCATCCGCGTGACGGTGTCGGCGAGCATCGGGTGCCAGTTCCGGTTGCCCCAGTAGACCGGCAGGTCGACGCCGTGGGCGGCGAAGTCCGCGCGGATCGCGGCGAGTAGCTCCCGGCACTGCTGGTTGATCGGGGACACCCCGCCGAAGTGCTGGTAGTGCTCGACGACCTCGGCGAGCCGCTCCGGCGGCACGCCCCGCCCCCGGGTGACGTTCTGCAGGAAGGGCAGCACGTCCTCGGGCCGCTCCGGGCCGCCGAAGGAGACCAGCACCAACGCGTCGTACGCCATGGTGCCATTCTCCCCCGACGGCCGTGACGGCCCGGCGACCACCCCGGGACGGCCCGGTTTCGGGTCCGTCTCAGGCGCCGATCGCGTGGTAGCCGCCGTCGACGTGGACGATCTCGCCGGTGGTGGCCGGGAACCAGTCGGAGAGCAGCGCCAGGCAGGCCCGGGCGGCCGGCTCCTGGTCGGTGAGGTTCCAGCCGAGCGGGGCCCGCTCGGCCCAGGCGTCCTCGAACTGCTCGAAGCCGGGAATCGACTTGGCGGCGATGGTGCGCAGCGGCCCGGCGGCGACCAGGTTGCTGCGGATGCCCCGCTTGCCCAGGTGCAGCGCCAGGTAGCGGGAGGCGGACTCCAGGCCGGCCTTGGCCACGCCCATCCAGTCGTACACCGGCCAGGCCTTGGTGGCGTCGAAGGTGAGGCCGACCACCGCGCCGCCTTCGGACATCAGCGGGAGCGCCGCCATGGCCAGCGACTTGTACGAGTAGGTGGACACCTGCAGCGCGGTCGCCACGTCCTCCCACGGAGCGTCGAGGAAGCCGCCGCCGAGGCAGCTCTGCGGGGCGAAGCCGATCGAGTGCACCACCCCGTCCAGCCCGTCGACGTGCTCGCGCACCTTGTCGGCGAGGCCGGCCAGGTGCTCGGCGTTGGTCACGTCCAGCTCGATCACCGGGGCCGGCTCGGGCAGCCGCTTGGCGATCCGTTCGACCAGGGAGAGCCGACCGAAACCGGTGAGCACCACCTGGGCGCCGTTCTCCTGGGCGAGCTTCGCCACCGAGAAGGCGATCGAGGCGTCGGTGATGACGCCGGTGACCAGCAGCCGCTTACCGGCCAGGAGTCCGGACATTGCGTTGTTTCCTCCGTACGTTCTCAGTGGCCCATGCCGAGGCCGCCGTCGACCGGGATGACGGCGCCCGAGATGTACCCGGCCGCATCCGAGGCCAGCCAGGTGACCACGCCGGCGACCTCCTCCGGCTGGGCGAAGCGACCGGCCGGGACGGCCTTGCGGTACTCGGCGCGTCGCTCCTCGGGCAGCGCCGCGGTCATGTCGGTCTCGATGAATCCGGGTGCCACCACGTTCGCGGTGATGTTGCGGCTGCCGAGCTCGCGGGTGATCGAGCGGGCCACCCCGACCAGGCCGGCCTTGCTGGCCGCGTAGTTGACCTGGCCGACGCCGCCATAGAGGCCGACCACCGAGGAGATGAAGATCATCCGGCCCCACTTGCCCCGGAGCATTTTGGTGGAGGCCCGCTTGGCGCAGCGGAAGGCGCCGGTCAGGTTGGTGTCGAGCACCCGGGTGAACTGCTCCTCCGACATCCGCATGAGCAGCGTGTCGTCGGTGATGCCGGCGTTGGCGACCAGCACCTCGACCGGGCCGAACTCCGCCTCGACCGCGGCGAACGCGGCGTCCACCGACTCGGCGTCGGTCACGTCGCACTTCACGCCGAACAGTCCCTCGGGAACGTCGCCGCTGCGGTGGGTCACCGCCACCCGGTCGCCCTGCTTGGCGAAGGCCTGCGCGATGGCCAGGCCGATCCCCCGGTTTCCGCCGGTCACCAGCACGGTACGGGCCACGCTTCCCCCTCTGCTCAGCTGATCTCTCGGTCGCTGGCGAGCCTAGGGGTTACCGGGGGGTAAGCGCTAACCCGCGCCCCGGCCCGGGCCGGCCCGGCAAGCCTGACGGACGCCCCTGGTGGGCCGGTCGGCCGAGTGCGTGCCGCGGGCCCCGCGGGTGTACGATGATCCGCGTTTGCGGGCTGGAAACCGCCCGCCGTCCGGACCCCGCCGACCGCAGGAGGTGATCGCTGTGCGAGATAGCGATCCTCCCAGTCGTGGCCGGGCCGACCGTCAGCCCCGCTGAGCCGCGACTCAGTCGGCAGCGCTGACCCAGCTTCCCGCCCCTGAAGCACCGCCCGTCTCCTCGGCCGTCGGCCGGGGCGACCGTGCTGCGCGGCCCGATCGGGCCGCCCGCGGCGGAGCATCCCGGTCACGACTTCGTGTGCGTACGTCCTGATCCACCCCTGCGGTCCGGCCCCGCACGGCCCGGACCGTCCGTCGCCACGGAGCAGTCCCATGAGCCGTTACGTCGCCCCGCTGGGCTTTACCCTCGCCGCCGTCTGGGTGGCCGTCCTCTTCGTCCTGGCCGGCGGTCACTGACCGCGCCGGCCGGACCCGGCCGGCCCCCGCGCGGCACCCGGCCCCGGCCGCCCCGCCTCAGATCAGGCGGGACGACCAGACCAGGCTCAGCGCACCGGCGCAGAGGGCGAACAGCAACGCGATCCCCGCGTACCACTGGGTGATCTCCCGCGGCTCCGTCCGGAACCCGATCGAGCTGCCCATGTCCTGGTAGACCCGCTTCAGCTCGCTCACCGAGGCCGCCTCGTAGAAGTAGCCCTGAGTGGTCTCCGCCAGCTGCGACAGCGCCATCCGGTCCACCGGCACCCGCTGGAGCTGACCGCCGATGTCGACCTGCCCCGAGTCGGTGCCGAACGCGATGGTGGAGACCGGCACGTTCGCCGCCTGCGCCGCCGCGGCCGCCTCCTCCACCGAACGCCCGGCGGTCCGGTAGCCGTCGGAGAGCAGCACGATCCGGGCCGGCGGGATCCCGGCCGCGCCGTCGGCGGGCACCGAGCGGATCGCCTCCAGGCAGGTGAAGACCGCCTCCCCGGTGGCCGTCGCCTCAGCCAGGACGAGGCCGTCGATGGCGGAGGTCACCGCGCCCCGGTCCTTGGTCGGCGGCACCAGCACGTTCGCCGACTTGGCGAACGAGACCAGCCCCAGGTTGTAGCTCGCTGGCAGCTCCCCGACGAACTGCTTGGCCGCCTCCTGGGCGGCTTCGAGGCGGTTCGGCGCGACGTCGTCGGCCTGCATGGACAGCGACACGTCGATGGCGAGCATCACCGTGGCCCGCTCTAGCGGCTCCTTGGTGTCCACCGCCGGGCGGGCCAGCGCGGTGGCCAGCACCAGCAGGCAGAGCAGGAACGCGGTGGCCGCCGCGTGCCGCCGCCAGCCCAGCCCCTTCGGGGCGAGGGTACGCAGCAGGTCCACGTTGGTGAACCGCATCGCGTACGTGCGGCGGTGCAGCTGCCGCCAGACGTACGCGGCGGCCAGGGCGAGCACCGGCAGGACGGCCAGCAGCCACCACGGTTGCAGAAAACGGATCATCGGGTCGTCCCTCGGGTACGGGCGTGCCGCTGCGCGGCCACGAAACGCACCATGTCCAGCAGCCAGTCTCGGTCGGTACGCAGCCGCAGGTGGGCCGCGCCGGCGGCGCGCAGCTCGGCGGCGACCGCCGCCCGCTGGGCGGACGCCGCGTCGGCGTACCGGTGGCGCAGGCCCGGGTCGGCGGTCTGCACCTCGTGCAGCTCCCCCGTCTCCGGGTCGACCACCGGCAGCACCCCCACGTCGGGCAGCTCCAGCTCCCGCGGGTCCACCACCTCGATCGCCAGCACGTCGTGCCGGACCCGCAGCTTACGGAGCGGCCGGCCCCACTGCTGCGGCGGTGCGAGGAAATCGGAGATCACCACGGCCACGCCGCGCCGGCGCGGCGGCCGGTTCAGCATGTCGACCAGCGCGCCGAGGTCGCTGCGGCCGGGCCGGATCTCGGTGCCGGCGATGGCCCGCAGCAGGCCCTGCGCCTCCTTGCGCCCGGCCCGGGCGGGCAGCCGGACCAGGGTGCCGGGCCCGGCGGCCGGCGGTGCGCCCCGCCACCGGCCGGTGCGCGCCGGCGGCGGCGCCCCGGTGCCCACCACCGCGCCGATCCGGTTGCCGCCCCGCACGGTCAGGTGGACCAGGGCCGCGGCGGCGGCCACCACCACGTCCCGCTTGAGCCACCGCCCGGTGCCGAAGTCCAGGCTCGCCGACAGGTCGACCGCCAGCCAGGTCTCCAGCTCGCGGTCGGCGACGGTACGCCGCACGTGCGCCATCGTGGTGCGCGCGGTGACCGGCCAGTCCATTCGGCGTACGTCGTCGCCGGGGCGGTACTCGCGGGACTCCCCCGCCTCACTGCCCGGCCCGGGCAGCAGCCCGGCGTAGTCGCCCTGGAGCAGCCCGTCGAGCTTGCGGCTGACCAGCAACTGCAGCCGGGCCAGCACGGCGCCGGAGCGGTCCTCGCCGGCCGGCAGTCGGGTGGGTGGGGTCACGGCCGCTGCCCGGGCCAGCCGGCGCCGTTCGGCACGGCCGGTGGCGGCGGTGTGGCCTGCTGCCGGGGAGCCACCGCCGGTAGCGGGATGGTGGACATCACCCGGTGCACGATGTGGTCGGCCGGCACGTCGTCGGCGAGCGCGTCGTAGCTGAGCACCAGCCGGTGTCGGAGGATGTCCGGGGCGATGTCCTGCACGTCCTGCGGCAGCGCGTAGTCCCGCCCGCGCAGCAGCGCCAGCGCCCGGGTGGCGCGGACCAGGCCGAGCGACGCGCGTGGGCTGGCCCCGTACTGGATGAGCTGCGCGACGTCGGGCATGCCGTGCTCGGCGGGGGCCCGGGTGGCGAGCACCAGCCGGACCGCGTAGTCGACCAGCGCGTTGTGCACGAAGACCTGGTCGGCCTTGTGCTGCAGGGCGATCAGGTCGGCGGTGTCGAAGACCCGGGCCGGCTCGGGCGGCGCGACGCCCATCCGGTAGACGATCTCCCGCTCCTCCGCGTCGGTCGGATAGCCCACCAGGATCTTCATCAGGAAGCGGTCCCGCTGCGCCTCCGGCAGCGGGTAGACGCCCTCCTGCTCGATCGGGTTCTGGGTGGCCATCACCAGGAACGGGTCCGGCACCCGGTGGGACTCCCCACCGATGGAGACCTGACGCTCGCTCATCACCTCCAGCAGCGCCGACTGCACCTTCGCCGGGGCCCGGTTGATCTCGTCGGCGAGCAGGAAGTTCACGAAAACCGGCCCCAGCTCGACGTCGAACTTCTCGCTGGACTGCCGGTAGATCCGGGTGCCCATGATGTCGGCGGGGACCAGGTCCGGGGTGAACTGCACCCGCGCGAACGACCCGCCCACCACCCTGGCCAGGGTCTCCACGGCGAGGGTCTTGGCGACGCCGGGAACCCCCTCCAGCAGGCAGTGACCCCGGGCGAGCAGCGCGACGAACATCCGCTCGACCATCCGGTCCTGGCCGACGATCACCCGCTTGATCTCGAACAGCGCCCGCTCCAGCAGCCCGGCGTCCTGCGCCGGGGTGGTGGCGGCCGGGGCCGGCGCGGCCTCGGTCGGGGTCGGGGCGTCGGGCGTGGTCGGCTGGGCCACCGGTCCTCCACAGCTTGGTCGTCGTCGCGGTGTGGTGCGTACCAAGACTGTCATGCCTTCCTGGGAGCCGAGGCCGGGAGAAGGACGATTTTTACCGCGCCGTCCCTCCGCACGGAAAACCCTGAACACGGGTGGACAACAAGGGGCCCGGCGTGTGTACGATTCACCCCGTCGCCGGGCGGCTCCCCCCGTGGCCGCCCGGCGCTATACCTCTCGTCGCGCGGCCTCTAGACTCGCCCCGATGACCATTCCCTCTCCCGCCGACGAGGCGCCGATCTGCTCGGCGCGCGGGTGCCGCGCCCCCGCCGTCTGGGAGCTGCGCTGGAACAATCCCCGCCTGCACACCCCCGAGCGGCGCAAGACCTGGCTGGCCTGCGTCGAGCACCGCGGCTCCCTTGGCGATTTCCTCGACGCACGCGGCTTCCTGCGCGAGGTGGTCGCGATGCCCGGATCGCCTACGCTCGAAGCGTGAGCGAGCGAACCAGTCGGCTCAGCAGCGTGGCGCATCGCGCCGCCGTCGAGCGCAGCGGATCATCCCGGTGAACGGTGACGACCTCGCCGGCCGGGCGCCGGCCCGGCCCGGCCCCCTGGAGCCCTGGCCGGACACGGTCCGGTGGCAGACCATCTCCCGCGACCTGATCTGGGTGGAGCTGATCCGGCTGGGTGTGCTGTTCGCCATCGGGCTGGTGGTGCTGAGCATCGGCTGGGCGGTCAGCGGGCACTGGCTCTTCGGCGCCGCGCTCGGCGCGGCCGTGCTGCTGGCCGGCTGGCGGGCGGTCACCATCGTCCGGGCGGTGCACGCCTGGGGGTACGCGGAGCGCGAGAACGACCTGCTGGTCCGGCACGGGTTGCTGGTCCGGCGGCTGTCCATCGTCCCGTACTCCCGGATGCAGTTCGTGGACGTCACCGCGGGTCCGCTGGAACGCGCCTTCGACCTGGCGACCGTGCAGCTGCACACCGCCGCCGCGGCGAGCGACGCCCGGGTGCCGGGCCTGCGACCGGCGGAGGCGTCCCGGCTGCGGGACCGGCTCACCGCCCTGGGCGAGGATCGGGCGGAGGGGCTGTGAGCCACGGCCCGGCCGACGCCGAGCCCGGCGCTCCGCCGCCGCACCCGCCCGGCGGCGACGGACGCCCCGCCGTCCCGCCACCACCGGGCGAGGCCGCGCCGGTCGCGAACGGCTCGCCCTGGGCACCGCCGCCCGGGTACGACCACCCGGTCCCGCGCCCGCCCGGGGTGCCCGCCCCGTCGCCGGCCGGCCACCCGCAGCCCGGGCCGGCGCAGCCACCCGGGCACGGCGCCGGACCGTACCCGGCCGGCCACCCCGGGTTCCCGGCGTACGGCGGGCCGGGACCGGCCGGGCCCGCCGGCTGGCCGGCGCCGCCCGGCCCCGGCTGGTACCCGGTCCCGCCCCAGCCGGGCGGCGCGGAGCCGCGGCAACGGCTGCACCCGCTCAGCCCGGCGCTGCACGGCGCCAAGTCGCTGGTGGTGGTGATCGCCGGGCTGTCCTGGTCGACGCTGTCCCGGGTCGGCTTCGGCTGGTTCGCCGTGCTGGTCGCGATCTTCGCCCTCGGGGCCACCGTCCTGTCCGTGATCAGCTGGTGGAACACCGGCTACCACGTGGTGGGGCGGGAGTTGCGGGTACACGAGGGTCTGCTCTGGCGGCGCACCCGGGCGATCCCGCTGGAACGGTTGCAGGCCGTGGAGGTGGTGCGGCCGCTGCTGGCGCAGCTCACCGGGCTGGCTGAGCTACGGCTGGAGGTGGTCGGCGGGGGCAAGACGGAGGCGCCGCTGGCCTACCTCGGGGTCGCCGAGGCCACCGCGCTGCGGCAGCGGCTGCTCGCCGTCGCCGGTCACCCGGCGCAGGCCGCCCCACCGGACGCCGTCACATCCCCCGCGCCGGCCCCGCAGGGGCGCCGGCTGCACGCCGTACGCAACCAGGACCTGCTGGTCAGCCAGCTGCTCACGCCGCAGGCGTTCCTGCTCCCGTTCGGCGTGGCCTTCGTGGTCGCGCAGTTCCTCTCCGAGGGTTCCTGGTCGTTCATCGCGGTGGCCAGCACACTGACCGCGATGGCCGGTGTGCTGCTGCAACCGGTCCGCCGGGTGCTCGACGACTGGGGTTTCCGGCTCGACCGGGACGCCGAGCGGCTGCGGGTCCGCAACGGGTTGCTGGAGACCCGGGTACAGACCGTGCCGCTGCACCGGGTGCAGACCGTCGGGGTGACCTGGCCGCTGCTCTGGCGGATGAAGGGCTGGCTGCGGCTGCGGCTGGAGGTGGCCGGCTACTCGGGCGCCGAGCCGGACGACCGCAACCGGCCGGACCGGTTGCTGCCGGTCGGTGACGCGGACACCGGCGCGTTGGTCGTCGCGGAGGTGCTGCCCGGGGTGCGGCTGTCGGCGCTGCCGTCCACCCCGCCGCCGCGGCGGGCCCGCTGGCTGCGTCCGCTGACCCGGGCGGCGGTCGGCGCCGGCCTCGACGCGGAGGTTTTCGTCGCCCGTTCCGGGCTGCTGACCCGGCAGGCGACCCTGGTGCCGTACGCCCGGATCCAGAGCGTGCGGGTGACTCAGGGCCCGGCGCAGCGGTGGCTGCGGCTGGCCACCGTGCACGCGGACACGGCCGGCGGGTCGGGCGCGGCCGCGCCGGACCGGGACCTGGCCGAGGCGTGGGAGCTGGCCGCCGAGCTGACCGCCCGCGCGGAGGCGGCCCGCCGCTCCTGACCCCACCCACTCCCCCGCGTCGCTAGCACGCTTCCGAGGCGCGGGTCGCAGCGCGCGCCGGAAGCGCGCTGATTCACGGAAAGCGTGGTCGTCCCGCGTGGGATGACCACGCTTACCGTGAACGAGGGCGCAACCTGGGTGCGACGCGGGGGTCAGCGGTCGGCGTGGACCGTCGCCGGGTCGGTGCCGGGCGCGGCGGCGTCGGCGGCGGCCGGGGCGGCCGGGGCCGGCGGCGGGGTGTCGGCGGCGGGCTCGGCGCGCGGCGCGTCCCCGGTCGGCGGGCTGGCGGGCCGCGCCCGGTAGGCCGCCCACCAGCGCTCGGCCAGCCCGACGACCAGGAAGGTCACCCCGACGTACGCCCAGCCGACCAGCACGTCGATCAGGTAGTGCTCGCCGCTGTAGATCAGCGTGAAGGTCATCGCCAGCGGGTACACGAGCAGCAGCGGCCACCACCGCCGGCGGGTCGAGCGCAGGAAGAAGAGCACCACGAAGAGGGCGAACGCGGTGTGCAGGGAGGGCATCGCGGCGACCGGGTTGGAGGCGATCTGCCCGGCGTTGAGCAGGTTGCCCGCGCCGTGCATGCCGACCTCCTTCCAGCCGCGGGTGGAGATCCGGGCGACGTCGGTGAGCAGCCCGTTCTGGCCGGACCACCACGGCGGCGCGGCCGGGTAGAGGAAGTAGGTGGCCAGTCCGGCGGCGCAGAGAAAACCCCAGCGGCGCATGTACGCGCCCCAGCGCGCGCGGTCCCGCAGCCAGAGCACCGCGGCGGCGGCCAGCGTCGCCACGAAGTGCGAGAAGTAGACCCAGCTGACCACGACATCCCACCAGTGCACCCGGTCGGGCCGGTAGAGGTGGTGCTGCAGCCAGATCGTCGGCACCTCGCCGCCGGTGGCCCAGCCCGCCAGGAACCGGTCGGCGACGATCAACTCCATGGCGTGCGGCGTCGCGCCGTTGTCCGCGAACCCCCGGGAGAGGTTGTACGCGGCGAGCAGCAGCACCACCGGGACCCAGTCCCGGGCGAAGCGCAGATGGCTGCGCCACGGGCGGGCGGAGTTCCAGGCGATGGTGCCCGCCCAGATCCAGAAGAAGGCGTACGCCGGGTCGGTCGGCAGGCCGATGGCGAGCCAGGCGGCCACGAAGGCGGCGCCCCAGATCGCCATCGCCAGCACGCGACGGCGTCCGCCGTCGGGCGAGGGTGTGGCACCGGTCCGGGCGGGGGGCTGGGGGTCTGTCACGACGGCCATCGCGGTCAAGGTTAACGGCGGGCAACGGATCGACGGATGGCGACCACCCGCAGGCCGGACGCCCGGGCCCCGGCTCGTCTAGGCTCGGGGCATGCAGGAACAGCCGGAGACGCCCTTCGCGCCGGGTTTGTCCGCCCGGGTCGAGCTGACCGTCACCGACGCCGACACCGCACAGGCCATGGGCTCCGGCGACGTGCCGGTGCTCGGCACACCCCGGGTGCTCGCCCTCGCCGAGGCGGCGACCGTGGCGGCCACCGCCACCCGGATGCCCGCCGGGTCGACGACCGTCGGGGTCCGGGTCGAGCTGGACCACCGGGCGGCCACCCCGGTCGGGCGTACGGTGATCGCCCAGGCCCGGCTGGCCAAGATCGACGGGCGGCGGCTGCTGTTCGAGGTGACCGTCGCCGACGGCGACGAGACGGTGGCCGAGGGGCGGGTGGAGCGGCTGCTGGTCGACCGCCAGCGTTTCGTCGAGCGCGCGTCGCGGGCCTCATGACCGCCGGGTTCGTCGAGGTCGCCGACCGTGTGCACGTGCTGCGCGACCCGCTGCTGCACGTCAACGTGACCCTGGTGGTCGGGGACGGCGCGGCGCTGCTGGTGGACACCCTCTCCACCGCCGGGCAGGCCCGGGAGCTGGGCGAGGCCGCCCGCGCGGTCACCCCGCACCCGTGGACCGTCGTCAACACCCATCACCACTTCGACCACTGCTTCGGCAACGCCACCCTGGCCGCCGACCCGCCCCGCCCGGTGTACGCGCACGAACTGGCCGTCGCCGCGCTGCGCGACCGTCCCGACGAGCTGCGCCGGGCGGCGTACGAGGAGATGCGCGGCGAGCAGCCGGCGCTCGCCGCGGAGCTGGCCCGTACCGAACTGCTCGCGCCGACCCACGCCGTGGTCACCGAGACCGCGCTGGACATCGGCGGCCGGCGGGTGGTGCTGCGCCACCCCGGACACGGGCACACCGAGGCCGACCTGGTGGTGCACGTGCCGGACGCGGACGTGCTGGTCGCCGGGGACCTGGTGGAGCAGAGCGGGCCGCCGGCGTTCGAGGAGTCGTACCCGTTGCAGTGGCCGGACGCGGTGGCGGACCTGCTCCGGCTCACCAACCCCGCCACCCTGGTCGTGCCGGGGCACGGCGCGCCGGTCGACGTGGAGTTCGTCCGGGCCCAGCACGCCCAACTGGTCGAGCAGTCCTGGCTGATCCGGGCTGGGCACACCGGCAACGCCCCGCCCGAGCGGGTGGCCGCCGAGTCCCCGTTCGGCGCCCGCCCGGGCCTGATCGCCGCCCGTCGCGGCTACGCCGAACTCGACGGCAGCGCCTGACCTCTTCGCCCGTTCCCGATGACGCTCCGCCCGGGGTGGCGGCGCCCCGCGACGGGACAGCACACCTAGGGCCTGGGCTACCGGGACGGGTCGGGCACGCCGCGCAGCTGGGCGAGCAGGGCGTCGAGTTGGGGAACCGCGGCGAGGACGACGTCGCGGGAGGCGGGGTCGAGGGCGGCCAGGGCCTCGGTGAGCAGGGCGGCGCGATGCCTCTCGTGCTCGGCCATCCGGTTGCCGGCGGCGTCGGTGAGGCGCAACCGGACCACCCGGCGGTCGGCCGGGTCGCGCTCCCGGGCCAGCAGTCCCGCATCGGCGAGGTCCCGGACCAGGGTGCTGACCGTGTTCGGCGCGGTGCCGAGCCGGCGGGCCGCCTCCTTGCCGCTGATCCCGGGCTCGGCCCGGACCAGCAGCATCAGCTCCACCTGGGCCTCGGGCAGCGCGTCCCGGTTGGCTCGGCCGGCGGCGCTGCGCCGCAGCAGCCGGTGCAGATCGCCCACCACGGCGCCGAGCCGGGCGGCGGCCTCCTCGCTCGGCACCGGGTCACCTACTTCACAGCGCAACAATTCTGGGTACAGAGCTAAGGTTAGCGGGAGATCATCACCTCTTGGGGGACCCTGCCGTGAGCCGTACCGCGCCGACGACCGTGCGCCCGCCCGTCGGCGCGCCGGCCCCGCACGGCGGCGGCGCCACCCTGCTCGTGCTGCTCGGCACGCTCACCGCCATCGGCCCGCTGTCGCTGGACATGTACCTGCCGGCGTTCCCCGCGATGACCCGCGACCTCAACGCCGACCAGGCCCACATTCAGCTCTCGCTGACCACCTGCCTGATCGGCCTCGCCCTCGGCCAACTGCTCACCGGCCCGCTCAGCGACCGCTGGGGACGACGCCGCCCGGTGCTGGTCGGGGTCACCGCGTACGCCCTGTTGGCGCTGGTCTGCGCGGCGGCGCCGAGCGCCCCGGCGCTGGCCGCGTCCCGCTTCGTCCAGGGCCTGGCCGGCGGCATGGGGGTGGTGGTCGCCCGGGCGGTGGTCCGCGACCTCTACTCGGGCCGGGCCGCCGCGAAGTACTTCTCCCGGCTGACCCTGGTCTTCGGGGTGGCGCCGGTGGCCGCGCCGAGCGTGGGCAGCCTGGTGCTCCGGTTCGGCTCCTGGCGGGCGGTCTTCCTCGCCCTGGCCGTGATCGGGCTGCTGCTCGCGGTCGCGGTCGCCCGACACCTGCCGGAGACGCTGCCCGCCGAGCGGCGCAGCACCGGCGGCCTGACCGTCACCGCGCGGACCATGCGGTCGCTGGCCGCCGACCGGGTCTACCTCGGGTACGCGCTGACCCAGGGCTTCGCGTTCGCGGGGCTCTTCGCGTACATCTCCGGGTCGTCGTTCGTGTTCCAGGACGTCTTCGGGGTGTCCGGGACGACGTTCAGCCTGATCTTCGGGCTCAACGCGCTCGCCCTGGTGGCGATGGGCCAGGCCAACGCCCGGCTGCTGGACCGGTCCGGCCCGCGCCGGCTGCTGGTCGCCACCCTGCTGGTCAACGCCGTCGCCGCGGCCGGGGTGCTGACCGGGGCGCTCGCCGGCAGCCTCACCCTGGTGGCGGTGACGCTCTTCGTCTTCGTCGGCTCGCTGGGCATGGTGATGCCGAACAGCACCGCCCTGGCGCTGGACCGGCACGCCCGGCACGCCGGTACCGCCGCCGCGCTGATGGGCGGTGTCCAGTCGGTCGTCGGCGCGCTCGCCGCACCCCTGGTCGGCCTCGGCGGCGAGGGCAGCGCCGCGCCCATGGCCGCAGTCCTCACCGGGGCCGCCGCCCTCTCCCTCACCGCCGTCCTGACCCTCGCCCGCCCCCGCCGCTGATCCGAGGATCGACGCGATTCCGGGAGGGTCAGCCGGGGAAGCGGGCGGCGACCGCGGCGCGGGTGGGCATGGCGGTGGCGCCGCCGGGGGACTCGCAGACCAGTCCGGCCACCCGCAGGGCGAAGGCGACCCGGTCCCGCCAGCCGGTCGGGTCCACCGGCTCGCCGGCGGCGAGCAGCTCGGCGATGAGCGCGCCCATCACCGAGTCGCCCGCGCCGGTGGCGTCCGTCGCGGCGACCTTCGGCGCGGGGACCCGGACCACGTCCTCGGCGGCGGCTACCAGGGCACCGTCCGCGCCGAGGGTGACCACCACGGTCGCCGCCCCCAGCTCCCGCAGGTACGCGGCGACCCCCTCGACCGGCTCATCCGGGTAGAGCAGCCGGGCGTCCGCGCTGCTCAGCTTCACCAGGTGGGCGCTCGCGGCGAACTCGGCGACCACCTCGCGCAGCCCGCCCAGCGCACCGGGGCCGCCGAGCAGGCTGGGCCGCACGTTCGGGTCGAACACCCGCAGCGCCCCGGCGATCGACCAGGCTCGCCGGGCGGCGGCCAGCACCGGCGGGTCGAGCAGCACGATCGAGCCGCAGTAGAGCACGTCCGCGCCCTCGACCAGGGCCACGTCCAGGTCGTCCGGGCCGAGCAGGGCGTACGAGCGGGGCTCGCCGTAGAAGCGGAAGTCCGGTTCCGGGCCGGAGAAGGTGGCCACCGCCAACGCCGTCGCGGCCGGCACGGTCACCGCCCCGGCCAGCCCGACGCCGGCGGCGTCGAGGAAGGCGCGGATCCGCTGCCCGAGGGCGTCGTCGCCGAACGACCCGACGAACTGGACATCGCCGCCGAGCCGGGCGACCGCCACGGCCACGTTCAGCGGTCCGCCGCCGATCGCCTGCCGGTAGACGGGCTGCCCGTCGTACTCGGCGTCGAGCAGGTCGACCAGCGCCTCGCCGAGCACCACCGCGTACCCCATCCTGGCTCCCTCCGTACGTCGTACCCCCGATCCTGGCGCATGCCGGAACGCAGCGCGAGAAGACCCCCTCAGTGACCGACGGCTATTGCGCCCGCTACTGCGGCATGGTGGGATTGCGCTTGCCGGAGTGGCGCGGGGGCTGCCGCGCCGCCGGCCGCCGGGTCGAGCCGACGCGAGGGGCACCCCGGTCCGCGAGACGGACCGCTGGCGGTGCACGCCCCTGACGGCCCCGGCCTCCGCCGACCGCCGGGCGCGGCACCGCGATCGTCGCATCCGCTCGTCGCAGCGGGGCGGCCCGCTGGGGCCGCGCCCGCGAGTCAGGAGAACCCCGTGCACCGATCCCGTACGGCCGCGCTGCTCACCGCGGCCGCCACCCTGGCCCTGGGCGCCTTCGCCCTGGCCAGCAACTCCGCCCCGGCAGCCGCGCACGGCGCGGCGATGACCCCGGGCGCCCGCACCTACCTGTGCTGGAAGGACGGGCTCACCGCCACCGGTGAGATCAAGCCGAACAACCCCGCCTGCGCCGCGGCGGTCGCCGAGAGCGGAGCGAACTCGCTCTACAACTGGTTCAGCGTGCTGCGCTCGGACGCCGGCGGCCGGACCGTCGGTTTCATCCCCGACGGCAAGCTGTGCAGCGGGGGCAACCCCAACTTCAGCGGCTACGACGCGGCCCGCAACGACTGGCCGCTCACCCACCTGACCGCCGGGCGGACGATGGAGTTCCGGTACAGCAACTGGGCCCACCACCCGGGCACCTTCTATTTCTACGTCACCAAGGACAGTTGGAGCCCGACCAGGCCGCTGGCCTGGAGCGACCTGGAGGACCAGCCGTTCCTGACGGTCACCAACCCACCGTCGGTCGGCTCCCCGGGCACCAACGACGGGCACTACTACTTCAACGGCACGCTCCCGGCGAACAAGAGCGGGCGGCACATCATCTACTCCCGGTGGGTCCGCTCAGACAGCCAGGAGAACTTCTTCGGCTGTTCCGACGTGACCTTTGACGGCGGCAACGGCGAGGTCACCGGGATCGGCCCGGGCGGCACCCCGTCGCCCACCACCCCGGCCCCCACCCCCACCACGCCGACGCCGAGCCCGACCGGCCCGACGCCCACCCCGACGTCGAGCCCGACCATGCCCCCGCCGGGCAGCGGCGCCTGCATGGCGGTCTACAAGGTGGTGAGCGCCTGGAGCGGAGGGTTCCAGGGCGAGGTCATGATCATGAACCACAGTGCCCAGACCTGGGGCAGCTGGACCGCGAGCTGGGCCTGGCCCAGCGGTCAGACCCTCACCCAGGTCTGGAACGGCAGGGCGAGCACGAGCGGATCGTCGGTGACCGTCACCAACGAGTCCTGGAACGGCACCCTCGCCCCGGAGGGCACCACGACCTTCGGCTTCCTGGCCAGCACCTCCGGCACCAACACCATGCCCACGGTCACCTGCACGGGCAGGTGAGCCACGAGCGCGCGCGTTAGCAAGGGCCCCCGGTACGACGCCCCGGCGCCGTGTCGGGGGCCCGTTCAGCCGTCAGCGGACCATGCTGCCGACCACCGGCTTGGTGAGCAGCGCGGACTGGTTGCGCTGGATGCCCGGGTCGAGGGTCTTCGCCACGAAGATGGCGTGCCAGATGCAGAAGATCAACACCGTCCACACCTTGCGCGAGTGGTCCGCCTCCTCCCGCTTGTGCTCGTCCAGCAGGCGCATGGCGTACGGCAGGTCGATCAGGTCGCCGGCGCCCGAGGTGGCCAGCACGTGCCGGGCCCACTCGTACATCTCGCCGCGCAGCCAGACCCGGGTCGGGGTCGGGAAGCCGAGCTTCTTGCGGTTGACGATGGCCGGCGGGACGACGCCCTGCAGCGCCTGGCGCATGGCGTACTTGGTGGCCTCGGAGCGGGGCGGCAGCTTCAGGTCGACCGGAATGCCGGCGGCGACGTTGAAGACCTCCCGGTCCAGGAACGGCACCCGCACCTCCAGCGAGTGCGCCATCGAGATCCGGTCGGCCTTGACCAGGATGTCGCCACGCAGCCAGGTGTAGAGGTCGACGTACTGCATCTTGGTGACGTCGTCCAGCTCGGTGCACTCCGCGTAGATCGGCGCGGTGACGTCGGTGTAGCGCACCGAGGGGTCGTAGCGGCGCAGCAGGTGCTGCTTCTCCTCCTCGGTGAACATCCGGGCGTTGCCGTAGTAGCGCTCCTCGATCGGGGTGGTGCCGCGCTCCAGGAAGCTCTTGCCCTTCACGCCCTGCGGGATGGCCTTGGAGACCGCCCGCAGGCCCTTCTGCACCCCGCCGGGAAGGCCGTTGACGCCGCTCAGCGAGAGCGGCTCCCGGTAGATGGTGTACCCGCCGAAGAACTCGTCCGCGCCCTCGCCGGAGAGCACCACGGTGACGTGCTCGGCGGCCTTCTTCGCCACGAAGTAGAGCGGGACCAGCGCCGGGTCGGCCACCGGGTCGTCCAGGTGCCAGACGATCTTCGGTAGCGCCTCCATCATGTCCTGCGGCCCGATCTTGGTCGGGATGGTTGTCACGTCGAGGTGCCGGGCCGATTCCTGGGCCACGTCGATCTCGGAGTAGCCGGGCACGTCGTACCCGACCGTGAAGGTCAGGATGTTCGGATTGAACTCCCGGGCCAGGGCGACCACCGCGGTGGAGTCGATGCCGCTGGACAGGAACGAGCCGACCGGCACGTCCGAACGCATGTGCATCCGGACGCTCTCCCGCAGCGTCTCCCGGATCTCGTGGTACAGCTTCTGCTCGTCGGCCATCGGGGCCGGGTGGAACACCGGCCGGTACCAGCGGCGCACCTCGATCCGGCCGCCCGGGGTCCAGGTCAGGTACTCCCCCGACCCGATCCGGCTGATCCCCTTGTGCAGGGTGCCCGGCTCCGGGACGTACTGGAGGGTCAGGTAGTGGCTCAGGTTGGCCGTGTCGATCCCGGCGTCGCCCTGGTACGCCGAGTGGGCGAACGGCAGCAGCGCCTTCTTCTCCGACGCGAGATAGAGGCCGTCCTGCGTCTCCAGGTAGTGCAGCGGCTTGATGCCGAAGTAGTCCCGGGCGCCGAAGGCCCGCCGCTCCTGCCGGTCCCAGATCACGAAGGCGAACATGCCGCGCAGCTTCGTGAGCACCTGCTCGCCCCAGTAGTGGTAGCCGGCGACGATCACCTCGCCGTCGCCGTTGGTGACGAACTCGGCACCGTAGTCCCGGATCAGCTCGTCGCGCAGCTCGATGTAGTTGTAGATCTCGCCGTTGAAGGTGAGCAGGTAGCGGCCGTTCGCGTACGGCAGCGGCTCGTGGCTGAGTGCCACGTCGATGATCGCCAGACGCTTGTGGGCGAACACCCCGTCCGCGTACCGGCCGGAGGCGTCGCCGACCACCTCGACCCCGGTCTCGTCGGGGCCGCGGTGGTGCAGGCACTCCAGTGCTCCGGCGATGTGGTCGCGGTGGGCCGCGGCGTCGCCGCGGGCGCTGAAAAAGGCCAGGAGTCCGCACATGGTGGTCATCTTTCCACGCGGCCGAAGCGGACGTCGCGGCACCGCAGGCTCTCTTCACTCCCGCGCGCGCGATACCGTCTGGACCAGCGATGAGGCTCGAGGAGGACGGATCATGGCCGAGGAGCGGACGCAGCAGGGCAAGCCGGCGGACGGCACGGAGTCGCACGACCCGGACTTCCCGGAGGCGTTCCTGGCGTTCATGCGGCAGGGCTGGCGGGACACCGAACTGCCGGTCGGCCCCCGCCCGGAGGTGCCCAACCACGCCAAGCGGCGGGCCGCGCTCGCCGCGGCCTTCCCCGGGGAGACCCTGGTCATCCCGACCGGCAACGAGAAGGTACGGGCCAACGACACCGACCACCGATTCCGGCCGGGCAGCGACTTCGCGTACCTGACCGGCGACCTCGAACCGGACAGCGTGCTCGTGCTGCGCCCGAACGGGGACGCCACGCTGTACATGCGACCCCGGTCGTCCCGCAAGACCGACGAGTTCTTCCGCAGCCGGCACGGCGAGCTGTGGGTGGGCCGGCGGCCCACGCTCAACGAGAAGTCGACCGAGCTGGGGCTGCCCACCGCCGACCTGAGCGAGCTGGACGCGGCCCTGGCCGACCTGGCGCCGGGGCGTACCCGGGTGCTGCGCGGCTTCGACGCCCGGGTGGATGCCGCGGTGCGGCCGTACGACGGGGCCCGGGTCGACGGGCAGCCCGGCCGCGACCGGGAGCTGGCCATCGCGATCTCCGAGCTGAAGCTGGTCAAGGACGAGTGGGAGATCGCCCAGCTCCAGGAGGCATGCGACGCCACCGTACGCGGGTTCGAGGACGTGGCCCGGGCTCTCCCGGCGGACCGGGCCGTCTCGGAGCGGCTGCTGGAGGGCGTCTTCGCGCTGCGCGCCCGGCACGACGGCAACGACGTCGGGTACGGCTCGATCGTCGGCGCCGGCGAGCACGCCACGATCCTGCACTGGGTGCACAACCACGGCGCCACCCGCCCGGGTGAGCTGCTGCTGATGGACATGGGCGTGGAGAACCGCAACCTCTACACCGCCGACGTGACCCGGGTGCTGCCGGTCGACGGCCGGTTCACCCCGCTGCAGCGGCAGGTGTACGACGCCGTCTACGCCGCCCAGCAGGCCGGCATCGACGTGATCAAGCCGGGCGTGGCGTTCCGCGACGTGCACCTGACCGCGATGCGGGTGCTCGCCGAGGCGCTGAAGGACCTCGGGCTGCTGCCGGTCAGCGTGGACGAGGCGATGGACCCGGCCTCCACGGTCTACCGCCGCTGGACGCTGCACGGCACCAGCCACATGCTCGGCATCGACGTGCACGACTGCGCCAACGCCCGCAAGGAGACCTACCGGGACGGTCCGCTCGGCGAGGGGTACGTGCTCACGGTCGAGCCGGGCCTGTACTTCCAGCCGGAGGACGAGCTGGTTCCCGAGGAGCTGCGGGGCATCGGCGTCCGGATCGAGGACGACATCCTGGTCACCGCCGACGGTCCGGTGAACCTCTCGGCCGGCCTGCCGCGCCGCTCGGACGAGGTGGAGACCTGGCTGGCCGAGCAGCGCGAGGCCGGCCCCCGCCTGCCGGGCTGACCGGGAAGGCACGACCCGCACGACGGGCCCGTCCGTCGGCGTCTGCGACGTTTGTCGTCGTCCGACGCCGGTGGCGGGCCCGTCGCCGTTTGCGCTGCTCGCTGCCGGTGCGGGCGGTCACGCACCGGCTCGCACCACCCGATCGAGTGTGGGCGTAATGCGCGATTTTTTCGTATACGTCCGCGTCGCGAGGAAGCTTCTCATACGGTGTCGATCAGAGGCTACAACCGGTTTGTAGCTGGTCGCCCCGCCCCGGGTGGTGCGACCCCTTTGGGAGAAACCGAAAGGGCGGAAGCTCTGATGTCCAACGACGTAACGACTTCGGACGGCGGGTCCCCGATGGTCCCGCCGACGAGCAGGCGGCGGGCGCTCTGGGTCGCCACCGGCGTGGCCGGACTGACCGGCGTCGTCGGTCTGGCGGCACTCGGTGGCCTCGCCGCTCGCGACAACAACAAGTCCGACGACGCGCAGCGCGTCGCGGAGAACCACGCGGCGGCGCCGCAGAACGCCAGCGACGCCGGCAAGACCGGCGAGGACCGTGACGGCAAGAAGGATGAAGCCGCCCGGGACG
>NZ_JBJZOG010000050.1:0-48438 GCF_047200535.1 Micromonospora mangrovicola
CCGGCTCAGTGCCGGAAGGTGAACCAGTTGACGTTGACGAAGTCGGCGCCCTGGCCACTGCTGAAGGTCAGGTAGACGGTGTGCTTGCCGGTGGCCGCGGCGACGTTGCCCGGCACCGAGCGCCAGCTCTGCCAGCCGCCGGTGTTGGCGATCGCGAAGCCGCCGATCGGCGCGGCGGTCGGGCTGTCCAGCCGGACCTCGACCAGCCCGCTCACCCCGCCCGGCGCGCCGGAGGCCACCCGGGCCAGGAAGTCCTTCGGCGGGGTGCTGCCGAAGTCGACGTTGTCGTACCGGGCCCAGTCACCGTTGCGCAGCGAGCCGATGTCCTGACCGCCCTCGCTGCACGCCTCGACGACCACGCCACTCTGGGCGTCGAACGCCTCGGCCTGGATCGTCCCGTACGCGTCCACCGCGCCCGGCGCCGTGCTGGTCGGGGTCGGCGACGGGCTGGTGGTGCCACCCTTGGTGTAGACCGCCACGTAGTCGACCAGCATCGGCACGCCCGAGACGGTTGACGAGGTCGGCGTGGTGTAGCCGGCGACCCCGTTCGGGAACGAGCCGCCCATCGCCACGTTGAGCAGCAGGAAGTAGCCCGGGTGGTCGGTCATCTGGCCCCAGTACGGGTCGCCGACCTGGGTCTGGCTGACGGTGTGGAAGAGCTGGCCGTCGACATACCAGCGCAGCTGCTGCGGGCTGACCGAGGCGTCCCACTCGGTGCGGTAGGTGTGGAACGCCGACTGGCAGGTGCTGCCGGGGCAGGCCCGGGTGTTGCCGAGGCCGTTGAACTCGTTGCACGGGCCGCCCGGGGCGACCCCGCAGTGCAGCGTGCCCCAGACCTGGTTGAGCCCGTTGACGTTCTCCATCACGTCGATCTCGCCGATGCCCGGCCAGTTCTGGTAGTCGCCCCGGTAGGGCGAGCCGAGCGACCAGAAGGCCGGCCAGTAGCCGGCCGCCTGCGCGCCGGTGACGTTCGGCATCTGGATCCGCCCCTCGATCGCCAGGACTCCTCCGGCCGGCGGCTTGAAGTCGGCGCGGACGGTCTCGATCCGGGCCGAGGTCCAGCGGCCGGCGCGGTCCTTCAGCGGGGTGATCCGCAGGTTGCCGGCGCCGTCCTGGGCGAGGTTGGCGGTGTTCGAGGTGTAGGTCTGGATCTCACCGGTGCCCCAGTTGGCCGGGCCACCCGGATAGCTGGTGCCGGTGTCGATGATCCAGTTGGCGGACGAGGGCAGCGTGCCGGCCGCGCCGGCGAAGTCGTCGCTCCACACCAGACCCCAGCCGGCCGCCGGGGGCGGCACGGCGGCGTGGGCGGTCATCGAGACGGCGGCCAGCGTGGTGGTGGCGGCGAGCGCGGCAACGGCCAGCGCGAGCGGCCGGCGCGGGCGGCGGACGGTGGGCGGGGCGGCCGGAGCCGCCTGGGCAGGGTTCATCGGGGGTGCCTCTCTGCGGGGACGGGGGGCATGAGAGAGCGCTCTCTGACGCCGTTTTGTACGCCCCCCGCCCCGACCTTGTCAACGCATGCCGATGGCTGTCGGCCCCGGCCGGCGCAGCACGGCCTGCTCCAGCGCGGTCCAGGCGGTGGTGGTGACCAGGTAGAGCACCGCCGCCAGCGGCACCACGAACGCCACCAGCACCGTGGTGTACGGCAGCAGCGGCAGCAACCGGGCCAGCGTGGCCGCCCCCGGCCCCTCGGTCGGCGTACCGGCCACGGTGCCGGTGGCCGCCGCCGCGCGCCGGGCCCGGCGGGAAGACCAGAAGGCCAGCGCGAGCAGAGCGGCCAGCAACGCCCCGAACACCGTCACCACCGCGACGGAGAGCCCGTCGCCGAGGTGCCAGCCCAGGGGCACCCCGGCGAGCCTCTCGTTCAGCAACCCCGGGTGACCGTCGCCGGTGGCGAAGAGGCGGTACATGACCAGGAAGAACGGCGCCTGCAACAGCGCCGGTAGGCAGCCCGCGACCGGGCTGGCCCCGGCCCGCCGGTAGAGCGCGAACAGCTCGCTCTGCAGGCGGGCCGGGGCCTCCGCGTACCTCCGCCGGAGGTCGCCGACCTCGGGGGCGAGCGCCGCGCGGCGCCGCTCCCCGCGGACCTCGGCCAGGCTGAGCGGCGAGACGAGCAGCCGAACCCCGACGGTGAACAGGACGATGGCGGCGGCCGTGGCGGCCCCGCCCGCCAGCGGGGCGAGCGCGTCGGCGAGCCAGGTGACGACGGAGGCCGCGACGGACGCCGCGGTGTGCAGTGGTGCGAAGGCGAGCATGGGGAACCCCTCGGTCCGATCTCCGGATGCCCCGACGGGACGACGCGTCCCGGCGGGACGGATGACGACGGAACGGTCACGCGCCCTCCCCGCCCGTGCCGGACGGATCCGGGGGACGGAGCGCTACGCGACCGAGGGGCGCCGGCCGGGCGCGCGGGGACGCGGCCGGCCGGCGGCATCCGGGTCGGCCTGCCGGGGCACCCGACGGCCCCGGGCCCGGGCCCGCAGGGCGGTCGCGTGCCGCGTCGCGCCCGGCGCACCGGGCACGGCCCGGGATCGGAGCGCGAGCAGCGCGGCCAGCAGCAGCGCGGCCGCCACCGCCGCGCCGGCGAGGAGCGTCGCGGGCGTGTCCGCGAGCATGGTGAGCTGGGCGAGGGCGTACGCCCAGGCACCCGTCACCGCCACCAGCATCCCCGACACGCGCCCAGCCTAGAACCCGCTGTCACGCCCCGCCCAACGCTCGGCGGCGGGCCTCCTGCCCGGATCGCAACGCCGGTCCGCCCACCGGCCGGGACCCGCCGGGGCGCCGACCGGCGAGCCCCGGCGAGGCGGCCCGCTCAGGAGGTCTCGCGGACCAGGGGGAAGGGCAGCGTCTCGCGGATCGACCGGCCGGTCAGCAGCATCACCAGCCGGTCCACGCCGAGACCGAGGCCGCCGGTGGGCGGCATGGCGTACTCCAGCGCGGTGAGGAAGTCCTCGTCCAGCTCCATCGCCTCGGGGTCGCCGCCGGCCGCCTTCAGCGACTGCTCGGTGAGCCGGCGCCGCTGCTCGGTCGGGTCGACCAGCTCGGTGTACGCGGTGCCCAGCTCCATCCCGAAGGCGACCAGGTCCCACCGCTCGGCCAGCCGCGGGTCGTGCCGGTGCTGCCGGGTCAGCGGGGACACGTCGGTCGGGAAGTCCAGGTAGAACGTGGGCACCTCGGTCCGCGCCTCGACCAGCCGCTCGTAGAGCTCCAGCAGCAGCGCGCCGCGTTCCCAGCGCGGGTCGTACGGCACCTGCGCGGCGTCGCAGAGCTTGCGCAGGGCCGCCACGTGGGTGTCGGCGGTGACCTCCTCGCCCAACGCGGCCGAGATCGCCTCGTTGACCGTCCGCGCCGGCCACTCGCCACCGAGGTCGACCAGCTCGCCGCCGGGGCGGCGGGCCACCGGCGCGCCGTGCACCGCCACCGCCGCCGCCACGATCAGCTCCCGGGCCAGCGCCCGCATGTCCTGGTAGTCGGCGTACGCCTGGTACGCCTCCAGCACGGTGAACTCCGGGTTGTGGGTGGCGTCGACGCCCTCGTTGCGGAACGCCCGGCCCAGCTCGTACACCCGCTCGACGCCGCCCACGGCGAGCCGCTTGAGGTACAGCTCGGGCGCGATCCGCAGGCTCAGCCGCAGGTCGTACGCGTTGCTGTGGGTGACAAACGGGCGGGCGTTCGCCCCGCCGTGCACCCGCTGGAGGATCGGCGTCTCCACCTCCAGGAAGCCCCGCCCGACCAGCGAGGAGCGCAGGCTGTGCAGGGCCGCGCCGCGGGCCCGCAGCAGGTCCCGCGCGTCGGCGTTGATGACCAGGTCGAGATAGCGCTGCCGGACCCGGGCCTCCGGGTCGGCCAGCCCGTGGTGCTTGTCCGGCAGCGGGCGCAGGCACTTGGCGGTGAGCCGCCACTCGGCGACCCGCACCGACACCTCGCCGTGCCTCGTCGCGTACACCTCGCCGGTGGCACCGACGTGGTCGCCGATGTCCACGGCGGCCCGCCAGCGGTCCAGCCCGTGCTCCAGCATCAGCTGGAGGTCGCCGCTGCCGTCCCGGACGGTGGCGAACAGCACCCGCCCGTGGTCGCGGACCAGCATCACCCGGCCGGCCACCGCCACGGTCTCCCCGGTGCCGGTGTCCGGGGCCAGCCCGGCGTGCCGCTCCCGCACCTCCGCGCAGCTGCGGGTCCGCGGGTAGCCCACCGGGTACGGGTCGACCCCCGCGGCGCGCAGCCGGTCGAGCTTCGCCAGGCGTACCCGGGTCTGCTCCGGCCGGGGCGCCGGGGCCGGCTCCGCCGGGACGGCCCGGACCGTCGCGGCGGCCGGCGGCACGAAGCCGACGCCGCCCCCGGCCGGCGGCACTCCGTGCAGCGGCGTGGGCCGGCCGCCGGGCAGGGCGAGGAAGCCCTCGGCGGTCACCGCCGCGAGACCCACCCGGGCCAGCTCCCGTCGTTCCGCGAAGCAGAGGTAGCGCGGGGTCCAGTGCGGCTGGTACTTGGCGTTGGACAGGTAGAGCGACTCCAGTTGCCACCAACGGGAGAAGAAGAGCAGGGTGTGCCGCCAGAGCCGGATGACCGGGCCGGCGCCGATCCGGGCGCCCTGCTCGAACACCGACCGGAACGCCGCGAAGTTCAGCGACACCCGCTCGACGCCGAGCCGGGGACCCGCCGCCAGCAGCGCGGCCACCATGAACTCGGTGATCCCGTTCTCGGCGCTCCGGTCCCGGCGCATCAGGTCCAGCGAGACCCCGTGCGCCCCCCACGGGCTGAACGACAGCAGGCCGCGTACCCGGCCCCCGCCGTCCCGCGCCTCCACCAGCACGCAGTCACCGTCGGCCGGGTCGCCGAGCCGGCCCAACGCCATCGAGAAGCCGCGCTCGTGTTCGGTGTCCCGCCAGCCGGTGGCCAGCCCCGCCAGCCGGGCCAGCTCCTCGGGCGGGATCTCCGCGTGCCGGCGCACCCGGGCGGTGTAGCCGGCCCGCTCCACCCGGTGCACCGCCTGCCGGACCGGGCGCATGTCCCGGCCGTCCAGGTCGAACTCCCGGGTCAGCAGGATCGCCTCGTCGCCGAGCTGCAGCACCTTCAGGCCGTGCCGGTGGTACGCCCGCGCGCCGGCCTCGCTGGCGCCGAGCACCGCCGGCGTCCAGGCGTACTCGCGGGCCTGACCGAGCCACGCCTCGATCGCCGGCCCCCACGCCTCCGGGTCGCCGATCGGGTCGCCGCTGGCCAGGCTGACCCCGTTGACCACCCGGTAGGTCAGCGCCGCCTTGCCGCTGGGCGAGAAGGCGGCCGCCTTGTCCCGGCGGGTGGCGAAGTAGCCGAGCGAGTCGCGGTCGCCGTACCGGGCGAGCAGCTCACGAATCCGCTCCTCCTCCTCCGGGTGCAGCACCGCGTTCGCCCGCTGAGAGCGGAGCAGGGTGAACAGGCCGGCGACGAAGGCGAGCGCGCCGAGGCCGCCGAGCACCAGGTTGACCCAGCCGGGAGCGTGGCCCTTGCGGGTGAGGTCCAGCGTGATCGCCCCGCCGAACACCTTCTCGATCGCGTACCCCAGCCGGTCCGACCAGGTGTGCAGGGTGCCCGGCTCGGCGACGAGCAGCAGGTAGCCGAGCCCGACGGAGACCACCGCCAGACCGAGGAAGACGGCCAGGGCACGGAACGTGCTGCCGCTGCGGACCCGGGCGTAGAACTCGCGCCGGGCGGCGATCAGCAGGGTCAGCGCGGCGGCGGCGAAGGCGATGCCGACCCAGACCCCGACCGTCTCCAGGGTGTCGAACAGCCGCTCCCCGGCGTCGTCGGTCAGGTCGTTGCCGCCCACCGTCAGCAGCAGCACGCCGGCCAGCAGACCGACCAGCAGGGTGAGGCTGAAGTACGCGACGAGCACCCAGTAGGCGAGCCGCTTGCGGCGCAGCACCGCCGAGGCGAGGGTGCCGAGGAAGACCGCGTACGCCAGGTTGGCCGGCGCCGGCACCAGCAACGCGTCGATCGCCTTGCGGACCGGCTGGAACTCGAGCCGGGCGGCGCCGCTCACCGCGGCGAGCGCGCAGACCACCGCGACCACCCAGAGCAGGGTGGCGAACCCACGAGGCACCTGGCGTCGCCAACCCCCACCGGTGCGCCCGAGGTCACTCACCTTCCGTGACGCGGTGCTCGGGGTCAACGCGGCCTCCCTCGCTGCCGGTGACCGACGCGCCGGGCGTCGGGCCGGGCCCATCGTAGTCACGGGATCCCCGCGGAACCGGGGTCCTGCCCGGGAATCCGGGGCGGGAAACCCGGGCGCGGCGGTTCCCTCGTCCGGGTGGGACCCGCCGCGTCCGCGTTTCCCGCCTCCGACACGGTGGGTAACACGGCGTTCGACGGCGCGGCACGGCGCCGCGCGGCGGAAGCGGACGGTGATGGCGATGAGCGGGTCAGTGGCGGAGCGGGAACGGAGCGCCGCAGCGGGCGGCACCGATCTGCTCACGGTCGGCGTCGAGGAGGAGTTCCTGCTGGTCGACCCGCATACCGGGGCCGCCGTACCCGCCGTCGACCTGGTCATGGAGCAGGTGCCGGCCGAGCTGCGCGGCCAGGTGGAACGGGAGTTCCAGACCAGCCAGATCGAGATCGGCAGCCCGCCCGGGCTGGAGCTGACCTCGATCCGGCACTCGCTGGGAATGCTCCGCGCCGAGCTGTCCGACGCCGCCGAACGGGCCGGCGTACGGCTGCTGGCCATCGGCACCGGGCCGGTGGACGGGCCGGTGCCGCCGGTGGTGGACAAGCCCCGCTTCGACCAGATGATCGAGCGGTTCCGGCTCCTCGTGCCCGGACCCGGCAACAACGGCATGCACGTGCACGTCGGCATCCCCGACGAGGAGATCGGGGTGCAGGTGCTCAACCACGTCCGGCCCTGGCTGCCGATCCTGCACGCGGTGACCGCCAACTCCCCGTTCGCCAAGGGCGAGGACACCGGCTACGCGAGCTGGCGCTCGGTCGAGTGGGAACGCTGGCCGTCGGTGGCGCCCACCCCGTACCTGAACTCGCACGAGCACTACGAACGGCTGATCCGGCAGCTCATCGCCAGCGGCGTGATGCTCGACGAGGGGATGCTCTACTGGTACGCCCGGCTCTCCGCGAAGTACCCGACCGTGGAGATCCGGATCGGCGACGTCTGCCCGTCGGTGGACGACGCCGTGCTGGTCGCGGCCCTGGTCCGGGCGCTGGTGGCGACCGCGGTCACGGAGATCACCGAGGGTCGCCCGGCCGTCAACACCGATCACCACCTGCTCGTCGCCGCGCACTGGCGGGCCGCCCACGACGGGCTGGAGGGCGAGGGCGTCGACCTCACCGACGGCGAGCTGCGCCCGGCCTGGGAGCTGCTGGACCGGCTGGTCGACCGGGTCCGCCCCGAACTCACCCGGCACGGCGACCTCGACCAGGTCACCGACCTGCTGGGCGGGCTGCGCCGGCACGGCAGCGGCGCGGCGCGGCAGCGGGCGGTGTTCGCCCGGGCCGGCCGCCTGGTCGACGTGGTCCAGGACGTGGCCCGGCAGACCCGGGGCTGAGCGCGCCCGGGATCGATCCACCCGTGACAGGATGGGACTCGTGGCGGAGCGGCTGATCGTCGTCGGCGGGGACGCGGCCGGGATGGCGGCGGCGTCCCAGGCCCGACGCCGCCGGGGCCGCGCCGACCTGGAGATCGTCGCCTTCGAACGGGGACACTTCACCTCGTACTCGGCCTGCGGCATCCCGTACTGGGTCAGCGGCCTGGTGCCGGAGCGGGACCAGCTCATCGCGCGCGACCCGGCGACCTTCCGGGACAGGTTCGACATCGACGTCCGGCTGCGGCACGAGGTCGTCGCCGTCGACCTGGACCGCCGCGAGGTGGTCGCCCGGGATCTCGCCGGCGGCGGCGAGGTCCGTGAGGGCTTCGACAGTCTGGTGTACGCGACCGGCGCGGTTCCGGTACGACCCGACTGGGCACGCGGCGACGTGGCCGGGGTCTTCGGCATGCAGACCCTCGACGACGCCACGGCGCTGCTGGACTGGCTGGAGGGCGAGCCCCGGCCCCGGCACGCGGTGGTGGTCGGCGGCGGGTACATCGGCGTGGAGATGGCCGAGGCGCTGATCCAGCGCGGTCTCACCGTCGACCTGGTCGAGCAGGCCGCCCAGCCGATGTCCACCGTCGACCCGGACATGGCCGAGTTGGTGGCCGACGCGATGCGCGAAATCGGGATCGGCATCCGTACCGGCCGGACGGTCACCGGCCTGGCGGAGCGGGACGGCCAGATCGCCGCCGTGGTCACCGACGAGGGGCCGATCCCGGCCGACGTCGTGGTGCTGGGCCTCGGCGTACGCCCCAACACCGTGCTCGCCGAGGCGGCCGGACTGCCGCTCGGCCCGACCGGCGGGATCCGCTGCGACCGGCGGATGCGGGTGCCCGGGGCGCCCGGCGTGTGGGCGGCCGGCGACTGCGTGGAGACGCTGCACCGGGTCAGCGGCATGCCGGTGCACGTCCCACTCGGCACCCACGCCAACAAGCAGGGCCGGGTGGCCGGCATCAACATCGGCGGCGGGTACGCCACCTTCCCCGGCGTGATCGGCACCGCGGTGACCAAGGTCTGCGACCTGGAGGTGGGGCGCACCGGGCTGCGGGAGCGGGACGCCACCGCGGCCGGCTTCGAGTTCGTCGCGGTGCTCGCCGAGTCGACCAACCGGGCCGGCTACTACCCGGGCGCGCGGCCGATGACCGTCAAGCTGATCGCCGAACGGCCCAGCGGCCGGCTGCTCGGGGCGCAGATCGTCGGCTGGTCGGAGGCGGCCAAGCGGATCGACACGCTCGCCGTGGCGCTGTGGAGCGGCATGACGGTGGACGAGATGACGGCACTGGACCTCGGCTACGCCCCGCCGTACGCCCCGGTCTGGGATCCGGTGCTGATCGCCGCCCGCAAGGCCGTCGACGCCCTCGCCGCCGCCGACCGCAGGTAGCGCCTCGTCGACTTCCGGGTGCCCCTGCTGTCCCCGGTGCGGCAACGATCGCGCCCGGGATTCTTTGTCGGGGGGCGCGGTTAGCGTGTGCGCGCTGTCGCGTTGCCGGGTCCGGCACTTCCCCTCGGAGGCATCCCCATGTCGCAGGAGACGACCTACCTCGAACTGTCCGAAGTGGACGGTGGAGCCCACAAGTTCTACGAGGTGGTGGTGGACGACACCGCGATGACCGTGCGATACGGGCGGATCGGCGACCAGGGCCAGGTGAAGACCACCAGCTTCGCCGACAACGCCCGGGCCCGGGCCGCCGCCGCGAAGAAGATCGGCGAGAAGGTCCGCAAGGGGTACGCCCCGGCGGTGCGCGGCGTGCGTCAGAAGCGGGCGGTGTCCCGCCGGCAGATCGTCAGCACCCGCTCCACCGCCCGTACCGCGCCGGTGCTCTGGCGGTACCACTCGGGCGCGCCCGCGTTCGGCATCTTCATCGACGGGCGGACCTGCATGGTCGGCAACGAGCACGGGGTGATCACCACGCTGGACCACGACGCCCGGGCGCTCAACCAGATCCGCCTCCCGGACGGCGTGAAGTGCATCGTCGCCGACGACGCCTGGATCTACGCCGGCTGCGACGACGGCAACGTCTACGACCTGTCCGGCAAGGTGCCGCGGGTGGCGTACGCGATCGCCCCCGACATCGACATCTACTGGCTGGACATCCACGACGGCGTGCTCGGCGTCTCCGACCGAGAGGGTGGCATCGCCGCGATCGACCACGAGGACGAGTTCCTCTGGCGCCGGCCGGGGCGGGGCCGGTCCGCCTGGATGGTGCGCTGCGACACCGACGCGCTCTACCACGGCCACTCGCAGGGGGTCACCGGCTACGACTGGCGCACCGGCCGGGAACTGTGGCACACCCGGACCGGGGCGGTGCTCTTCGGCTGGCAGGAGCGGAACACCGTGTTCGCCGGCACCGGCACCCGCGAGGTGGTACGCCTGCGTAAGGACGGCCGGGCCGAGCGGACGTACCGCTGCGACGCCGCGGTCTTCTCCTGCGCCACCGCCGAGGGTGGCCGGTACGTCTTCGCCGGCGACAGCGCGTCCTCGATCTACTGCTTCGACGAGGCCGGCAACCGGTTGTGGAAGCTCGGCACCGGCTGCGGCTCGGCGTACTCGATGCAGTACCACGAGGAGCGGCTCTACGTGGTCACCACCAGCGGCCATCTGGCCTGCATCGACGCCAGCGAGCCGGCGATCCGGGCGGCCCAGTCCGGTGACGTGCCCGAGGTGGTGGACGTCAAGGCGCCGGCCCGGCTGCCCGAGACGGCCGCCTGGACCTCGGTCGAGGTGACCACCGACGACCGGGCCGGTGTGGTGGTGCAGTGCGTCGAGCAGGGCGGCCGGCTACGCATCCACGTCCTCTCCGACGGCTACCACCGGGACTGGTCGGTGCAGTTCCCCAAGGGCATCCGGGAGCCGGGCGCGCGCTACCTGGTCACCGAAGTCCGCGAGTCCGGCCGCGGCGGTTTCTACCGGGCGTACGGCGACATCCACCGGCTGCGCTGAGGACTCCGGTCCGGGGGCGGTGCGGGCCCCCGGACCGGTTACCGACACGGTTCGCCGTCCCGCACGGCACCGCGCCGGAAATTGTTGTACGCGCCCGGGGCACTGGCCCGAGGATGGCCGGATGGAGATGCCCGAGAGCCTGCGCTGGACCGAGCGGACGCCGGCCGGCCGGGCGTGGCGGGCGGTGCTGCCGCACCGGCTGGCGGAGTGCGTCGAGCGGTGGGACCTCCGGGCGGTGGGACGCCCGTTCGGGTACGCGTTCGCCTCACTTGCCGTGCCGGCCGAGCTGCCGGACGGCACACCGGTGGTGCTGAAGCTGCAGTACCCGGACGACGACAGCCGGCACGAGGCGGCGGCGCTGGCGCACTGGGCCGGCCGGGGCGCGGTCAGGCTGCTGGCTCACGACGCGGAGCGGCGGGCGCTGCTGGTCGAGCGCTGCCGGCCCGGCACCCCGCTCTACGACCTGCCGCCCGACGCGGCGCTGGACGCGGCGGTCGAACTGCTCCCCCGGCTCGGCGTGCCGGCCGGCCCGCCGTTCACCCCGCTCGCGGAGGAGGCGGCCGGGTGGGCGGAGCGGATGCCGGTCGACTGGGAGCAGGCCAACCGGCCGTACGAGCGGCGACTGCTGGACGCCGCGCTCGGGCTGCTCGCCGACCTGGCGCCGAGCCAGGGCGAGCAGGTGCTGGTCAACCAGGACCTGCACGCCGGCAACGTGCTCTTGTCGACCCGGGAGCCGTGGCTGGTCATCGACCCGAAGCCGCTGGTCGGCGAGCGGGATTTCGGGCCGGTGCCGCTCGTGCGCGGGATGGAGCTGGGGCACTCGCCCGCCGCGGTCCGGCACCGGCTGGACCGGCTCAGCGCCGAGCTGGGCCTGGACCGGGAGCGGGTCCGCGGCTGGACGATCGTGCACTGCACGGCGTGGAGCCTCGGCGCGGGGCGGGTGTTCCCCAACCAGGTGGAGGTGGTCCGCTGGCTGCTCGGCGCGGATTGACCGGTCCCCGGCGAGGGCCGGGGACCGGTGCCGGGTCGTTCAGGCCGGATACGGGACGGCGTCCCGTGCCGCCCGCAGGGCCGCGGCCCACCAGGCGAGCTGATCCAGCAGGGCCTTGGCGTACCCGGGCACCTCGGGGTCCAGCGGCCGGCCGTCCTCCCAGCCGGTGAAGTAGTTCGGGAAGGCAAGGCTCTCGCGGATGGTCACCGCGTGCAGCTCGGTCAGGACGTTCTCCAGGTGGAGGATGGCATGGCGACCGCCGGCGGCGCCGCCGTAGCTGACGAAGGCGACCGGCTTGGCCGTCCACTGGGTGAAGTGCCAGTCGATGGCGGCCTTCAGCGAGGCGGGGTAGCTGTGGTTGTACTCCGGTGTGACCAGGATGACGGCGTCCGCGTCGGTGAGCCGGGAGGTCAGCGACGCCATCCCGGCCGGGCGCGGGTAGGCGTCCCCGGCGAACCTCGGCGAGAGCGCCGGCAGCGACAGCGGGATCTCGACGTCGGCGAGATCGACGACCTCGACGTCGAACCCGCCGTGCTCCCGCGCCCGCTCGGCGACCCAGGCGGCGACGACCGGCCCGAACCGGCCCTCGCGGACGCTTCCGACGACAACGACCAACTTGTGCTTCTCGTTCATGCGCTCCACGGTCCGTCGCCGCGTCGGCGGCAACCAGACCGGGCGGAGGCTGGCCCTCGCAGGGTCACGCTACGAAATTCAGGGCTGCCGGCAGCCGCCCTAGACTCGGAGTCATGGGTACGCCTTTGGGCGACTTCGTCCGCGCCAAGCGCGACAGCATCCAGCCGGAGTCCTTCGGCCTGCCCGACCGTGGCCGGCGCCGCTCACCCGGTCTGCGCCGCTCGGACGTGGCCACCCGCGCCGGGATCAGTGTCGAATACCTCACCCGGATCGAGCAGGGACGCGACCGCAACCCGTCGCCCGGGGTGGTGAAGGCTCTCGCCGATGCCCTGAGCCTGGACGCCAGGGAGCGCAACCACCTGCGCTACCTCGTGAAGATCACCGGCGGGGAATGCCCCGGGCGCCGGCGGCCGGCGCCGCCGAACCGCGCGGTCCGGCCCACGGTGCGGGCGACCCTCCGACTTCTCGAGCCCGCGGCCGCGTTCGTCACCAACCGGCTCGGCGACGTGCTCGCGTACACGAGCGGGTTCGAGCTGATCGTGCGTGGGATCGGGCTGCTCGACACCGAGCGGCCGAACCTGACCCGCTACGTGTTCACGGATCCGCGCGCCCGCACCTTCCTCCCGGACTGGGACCGGGTGGCCGACGAACAGGCCTTCGACCTCTGGCTCGGGCCGTCCGCGGAGACCTCCGAGTGGTTCAAGGCCGAGCTCGCCCCGGTCGCCGGGCCGGAGTTCACCCGGCGGCTGAACCACCATCTGCCGCCGCCGCAGGTCCCGCTCCGGATCGACCATCCCACCGCGCAGCAGCTGCGCTGGAACCGGGAGAAGCTGGAGCTGCCGAGCACCGACGCGCAGCAGCTGGTCGTCCTGCTACCCGCCGACGAGACGACGGCGGACGCCGTCGAGCGGCTCCGGCGCCGGCCGCGCGGCCACCTCCGCCCGGCGAGCTGAGGCGCGCCCGGCACCGGCGGGCGTCAGCCGGCCTGGCAGGTGGCGCACCAGTAGAGGTTGCGCCCGGCCAGCTCGCCCCGGCTGATCCCGGTGCCACAGACGTGACAGGCCGCGCCGGGGCGGCGGTAGACGTAGACCTCGCCGCCGTGCCGGTCGACCCGGGGCGCCCGGCCCATCGCCTCCGGCAGGTGGATCTCCAGCACGGTGTCGATCCGGCCGCGCTCGACCGCCAGGGTCATCAACGTGACGAGGTCGGCCCACAGTCCCCGCCAGCCCGTCGGGGTCAGCTCGCGTCCGGGCCGGGTGGGCGGCAGTCCGGCCCGGAACAGCGCCTCGGTCACGAAGATCAGCCCGGTGCCGGCCACCACCGACTGGTCCAGCAGCAGCGCGGCCAGCGGGGTGGCGCTGCGCCGGATCCGGGCGTACGCGCGGTCCGGGTCGGCGTCGGCGCGCAGCGGGTCCGGGCCGAGCCGGTCGCGCAGCGCGGCCACCTCGGGCGGGGTGAGCAGTTCGCAGGCGGTGGGGCCGCGCAGGTCCAGCCAGTGCCGATCACTGGTGAGCCGCAGCCGGATCTGGCCGACCGGGGCCGGCGGCTCACCCGGGCCGTCGCTGACCTTGCCGTAGAGCCCGAGGTGCACGTGCAGGGTCAACTCGCCGGCGTAGTGGTGCAGCAGGTGCTTCCCGTACGCCTCGGTGCCGTCCAGGACGGTGCCGCTGAGCCGGGCCGCGCCCTCGGCGAAGCGGCCCTGCGGGCTGGCGGCGTGCACCTTGTCGCCGGCGAAGATTTCGGCGTGCCGGGCCGCCAGGCGGTGGATGGTGTGTCCCTCTGGCACGTCGGCAAAGGTAGCCCGGCGGCCGGCGTGACACCGCTCGGGACGGTCCGGACCCGTAGACGGGTGTCGACTTCTCCACCACGGGGTACGTCCTCATTGTCATGCGCGGCCTCCGCGCCCTGATCAGGAGGTGTCGAAGTGAAGATTTTGTCCCGCCGGAACACCCCGGCGCGCAATGCGGATGTGAACGGCGACGGCGTGGTCGACGCCCGCGACGACAGCACGGTCGCGGACCGGGCGGACGGCACGCCCGTGGCCACCGACCGCGAGGCGGAGCGGACGACGTACCGCAGCGGCGCGACCGCCTCCGAGGCGGAGCGGGCCACCGACGCCGAGCGGCGTTCGGCGGACCGGGCCGCCGCGGTACGGGCCGCGACCGCCGGGCCACCGGCGACGGACGCCCGGCGCACCGGCGCGGCGGTCGCCCCGAACCCGACCGAGGAGCGGACCGTCGAGCTGAACGGAGACGGTCGCCCGGTGGCAACGGACCGGGACCGGGACGGCCGGCCGGACGGCCCGGTCGAGCGGCCCGAGGTCGACTCCCGGACCGCCCCGGTGGCGGTGGGCCCGCGGCCGCGGGCCAGCCTGCTCGCCACGCTCGGCCTGATCGTCTCGGTGGTCGGCGCCCTGTTCGTGCTCTCCGGTGCCCTCGCCGGGTACGGCATCGGGCTGGGCGCGGTCGGCGCGGTGCTCGCCGTGCTCGGCATGGTCGCCACCCGCCGCCGGCACGTCGCCGGCAAGACCGACGCGCTGATCGGCGTGGCGGTCGGCATCGCCGCCGTGGTGCTCGGCGTCGTGGCGATGACCGGCCAGTTCGACTGGCCGACCACCGACGGCGAGTGGGTGGGGCGGCTCCGTGAGTGGCTCGACTCACAGTTTGCCAACTGGTTCTGACGGGCACTGTCCGGCGCGCCGGCGGTGCGCCGGCACGCCCGACCAGCCTGGTGGTTCACCAGCCGGGCACAGCCACTTTCGGGGGCGGCAGATGTGCCGCCCCCGAAGCGTGCGCCGGGCCGGTCCCCGGCGTGGGACGACTCGGGCTGCGGCGGTTCGGGGTGTCCTCGGCACGGGACCGCGCGGTTTGCGGCAGGGGACTGGATCAACCCGATCAGCGACCCGCGGCGCGAGCGGAAGGCGCTAACGCAACGATTCGTCGTCAAGGCATTGTCAGACGCAACGATCCGACGGCCGACGCAACTTCTCGCGGTGGATGTCGCCGGCCCGGGCCACATACGGTTGGACCACGGCGCCAGCCCGTGGGCCGACCGTGGCCGGGCGCGCCCGACCCTGGGAGCACGACATGACGATGGACGCCATCCGCCAGCGCTTTCTGATGTGCCGGCCGACGTACTTCGCCGTCGACTACGCGATCAACCCGTGGATGGACCCCACCGCGCCGGTCGACGCCGACCTGGCGATCCGGCAGTGGGAGCAGCTCCGCCAGACCTACGTCGACCTGGGCCACGAGGTCGAGCTGATCGACCCGGTCGCCGGCCTGCCGGACATGGTCTTCGCCGCCAACGGCGGCACGGTGATCGACGGCAAGGCCATGGCGGTGCAGTTCCGCGACCCGCAGCGCGCCGACGAGGCCCCCGCCTACCGCGCCTGGTTCGAGGCCGCCGGCTTCGAGATGTACGACCCGAAGCACGTCAACGAGGGTGAGGGCGACGTCCTGCTGGCCGGCGACCACCTGCTCGCCGGCACCGGGTTCCGCACCGCGCACGCCTCGCACGCCCAGCTCCAGGAGGTCTTCGGTTACCCGGTGATCACCATGCAGCTGGTGGATCCGCGCTTCTACCACCTGGACACCGCGCTCACCGTGCTCGACGAGCGGACCGTGGCGTACCTGCCGGAGGCGTTCTCGCCGGGCAGCCGGGCGGTGCTGCGCCGGCTCTTCCCGGACGCCGTCCACGCGAGCATGGCCGACGCCGAGGTGCTGGGGCTGAACGCGGTCAGCGACGGGCGGCACGTGGTGCTGCCCGCCCAGGCCACCGACCTCGCCGCCAAGCTGCGCGACCGGGGCTACGAGACCATCGGGATCGACCTGTCCGAGCTGCGCAAGGCCGGCGGCGGACCGAAGTGCTGCACGTTGCGACTCCGACAGGGAAGGGCAGTCAAGTGATCGTGGACGACATGCTGCGGACGCCGTCCGCGGTGCGGGAGGCGGAGCGCCACACGGCGCACAACTACCACCCGCTGCCCGTGGTGATCTCCTCCGCCGAGGGCGCCTGGCTCACCGACGTGGACGGCCGCCGTTACCTGGACTGCCTGGCCGGCTACTCGGCCCTCAACTTCGGCCACCGGCACCCCAAGCTGATCGGGGCCGCGCACGCGCAGCTCGACCGGCTCACGCTGACCAGCCGTGCGTTCATCCACGACCAGTTCGCCGACTTCTGCCGGGAGCTGGCGCAGCTGTGCGGCAAGGACCTGGTGCTGCCGATGAACACCGGCGCCGAGGCGGTGGAGACCGGCATCAAGGTCGCCCGCAAGTGGGGCTACCAGGTCAAGGGGGTGGCCCCGGGCCAGGCCAACATCGTGGTCGCCGAGGGGAACTTCCACGGCCGCACCACCACCATCGTCAGCTTCTCCACCGACGAGGACGCCCGCGCCGACTTCGGGCCGTACACGCCGGGCTTCACCGTGGTCCCGTACGGCGACCTGGCCGCGCTGACCGCCGCGATCGACGAGAACACCGTCGCGGTGCTGCTGGAGCCGATCCAGGGCGAGCAGGGTGTCGTGGTGCCGCCGGAGGGCTACCTGCCGGGTGTCCGCCAGGTCTGCACCGAGCGGAACGTGCTGTTCATCGCCGACGAGATCCAGTCGGGTCTGGGCCGCACCGGCGCGACGTTCGCCTGCGACCTCGAAGGCGTCGTGCCGGACATGTACCTGCTGGGCAAGGCGCTCGGCGGCGGCATCGTGCCGGTCTCCGCGGTGGCCGCGAACGCCGACGTGCTGGGCGTGCTCAAGCCGGGCCAGCACGGCTCGACCTTCGGCGGCAACCCGCTGGCCTGCGCCGTCGCCACCGAGGTGGTCCGGCTGCTCGCCACCGGCGAGTTCCAGCGGCGCTCGGCCGAGCTGGGCGAGCGGCTGCACGCCGGGCTGCGCGGCCTGATCGGCAAGGGCCTGGTCGCCGTCCGGGGCCGGGGCCTCTGGGCCGGGCTGGACATCGATCCGGCGCTGATGACCGGCCGGCAGGCCTGCGAGCGGCTGATGGAGCGGGGCGTCCTGGCCAAGGACACCCACGGCTCGACCATCCGGCTCGCCCCGCCGCTGGTGATCACCGAGGAGGAGATCGACCACGCGGTGGCCCAGCTCGCCGCCGTGCTGGAGGGCTGATCCCGCGCGGCCGCCGGGCCGGCGACCCAACTCCCCGTACGCGAAAGGGCGCCGGGACCACGACGGTCCCGGCGCCCTTCGTCGTCGGGTGTCAGGGACGCGGCAGCCGCATCGCCATGGTGGGCGCCTCGGCCATCACCGAGGTGGGGCTGAACTTCGCGTCGCTGGGCAGCTCGTCGGCGCGGCCGACCTGCACGCCGGGATAGAGCTCGACGATGTCGCCCTCGGCCAGCACCCGGGACTGCTGCGGGGCGAGCCCGAGCCGCTCCGACTCGGCCATCGAGCCGCCGGGACGGATGCCCGAGCCGTTGGTGCTGGTGTCGGTCACGATCACCTCACCGACCCGCAGCTCGAGCCGGACGTGGCTGCGGCTGATCCACCGCCGCGCCTCGTCGTTGAGCCACTGGCCGAGCACGACGCCGTCGGTCGGATCCGGCGCCCGGCCGACCAGCACCGGCTTGGTCTCGGTGAGCACGAACCGCCGCCGCACCAGCCCGCCGATCCGGACGGCCAGCACCTCGGTACGGGGGCGCGGCCCGGCGTCGCCGAGCCGGACGCCGTGCCGGGGACAGGTCGGCACGCCGTTGCGCAGGGTGGGCGGCGGCTGACCGGCCGGGGCCCGGTCCACCCGGGCCAGGTCGGCGAAGGCGCCACCGCCCCCACCGTCGCCGAAGAGCGCGCAGCCCGACTCCGGGCAGCGCCACTGCCGGGCGAGCAGCTTCGCACCGACCGGCGACCGGCCGCCGGAGGTCGGGCTCTGCCCGCCACCGACATGGGCGATGAACACCGGCCCGCCGGCGCCGGGCACCGGGGCGAGCACCCGCCCGGCCTGTCCGAGCCACGGGTAGCGGCCCTGCAACCCGTCGAAGCGGACCCGGCTGAGCACCGGCAGGCCGAGCAGGTCGGCCACCTCGAGCACCCGGTCACCGGGGTGGTCCAGCACCTCGACCAGACCGTCGTCGGCCCAGCGCCGGACCACCATCCGCTCGTTCGAGGTCAGGTCCGCGTCGGAGAGCAGGGCCCGGTGCACGACCGCGTAGACCGGGACGCTGTCCTCCCCCAGTTCACGGGAGAGGGCGTCGATCACCATGCCGAGCCGTAGCAGGCTGGCCGGGCGGCCGCCGTCCAGGTCCTGCCAGCGGATCACCTCGGCTAGGTCGACTGCGGCGCGGGCCAGCGAGGGGTCGATGGTGACCCGCCCCTCGATGGCGTCCAGCACCTTGCTGATCTCGAATCTCATGGGGCGCTCCGGACGATGTCGTCGACCCGCCGGGCCGGGGTCGACCCGCCGGGCTCGCCCCGCACCGCCTCGGCGGTGAGCACGTCTGCCATGCGACGACCCTACCGGCAGGGCCGACCAGGCCCCTTTTGCGGCACGGCGGGGAGCCGGACCGGACCCGCCGGGGTCAGCCGCGCCGCAGCGGCCGGCCCACCTCGTGCAGGTGCGCCAGCGCCTGCCGGTACGACTCGATCAGCCCGGTCTCCACGTACGGGAGGCCCTGTTCCGCGCAGTACGTCCGGACGATCGGCCGGGCCCGGCGCAGGTTCGCCCGGGGCATGTTCGGGAAGAGGTGGTGCTCGATCTGATAGTTGAGCGCCCCCAGCGCCACGTCCACGAACCGGCCGCCCCGTACGTTTCGCGAGGTGAGCACCTGCTTGCGAAGGAAGTCCAGGTCGTCGTCCGCGGTCGGCATCGGCATGCCCTTGTGGTTCGGAGCGAAGGCGCACCCCATGTAGAGCCCCCACAACCCCTGGTGGACGGCGACGAAGAGCAGCGCCTTGCCGGGCGACATCACCGCGAACAGCAGGCCGAGGTAACCGACGGCGTGCGCGCCGAGCAGCAGCGCCTCCACCGCGCGGTGCCGTACCGGGGTACGCCACCGGCCGTCCGGCTCGCGGCCGGCCAGCGCCCGGACGCTCGCCACGTGCAGCGCCAGCCCTTCGAGCAGCAGCAGCGGGAAGAAGAGCCACGCCTGCCGCCGGGCCAGCCGCCGGCCCAGGCCCCGCGTCGCGGCCGCCTGATCGTGGGTCCAGACCAGCGCGCCCGCCCCGACGTCCGGGTCCTCGTCGGTGTGGTTCGGGTTGGCGTGGTGACGGTTGTGCTTCTCCACCCACCAGCCGTAGCTCAGCCCGACCGCGAGGTTGCCGGCGATGAGCCCGGCCAGTTCGCTCGGACCGCGTCGGCGGAACAGCTGCCGGTGGCCGGCGTCGTGCCCGAGGAACGCCACCTGGGTGGTGGCCACCGCCATCCCGGCGGCCAGCGCGAGCTGCGCCCAGGAGTCGCCGACCGCCACCACCAGCGCCCAGCCGGCCAGGAAGAGGCCCAGGGTGAGGGCGATCCGGATCGCGTACGAGCCCGGCCGGCGGACGAACAACCCGGCCTCGGCGACCCGACGGGACAACTGTGCGTATTCGCTGCCCCGCCGGGTCGATGGTGCCGCCAACGTCGATGAGGTCATTCGATCCCGCTCCCCGGTACGCGTGGGTCACGCCGACTGCGCGACTCTCCGTCACCGAGTCTGGCCAAGATGATTGCTCTGGGTAATCCTGGCAACCCCCCAACCGCGGGTGGTGTTTTCCCTACCCCATCCGGCCGACCAGGGCACGCAGCCGGGCCAGGTCACGGCGGCGCCGCTCGTACGTGGCGGCGAGCCCGATCAACGCCAGGCCGCCCAGCCCCAGGAAGATCCACCGGGGCAGCAGGTCCCAGCCCCGGGCCAGCTCGTGCAGCGCGAGCGGCACCAGGGTGGCCGCGCCCAGCACGACCGGCGCCTGCCAGCGCCGGGCCGCCCCGACGAGCACCGCGCCGAGCGCGACCACACCGAGCACCAGCCGGCGCCACGGCTGCGGGTCCGGCGCCACCACCACGGAGACCAGGCTGGGCAGGAACGCCGCCGCGAGCCCCGGGCCGAGCGCGAGCCAGCTGTTCAGGCCGGGCCGGGTCCGCAGCGCCACCAGCCCCACGCCGAGCGCCAGCGCCGCCGCCGGGGCTGTGTATGCCTCCAGCACCGCCACTCCTCCCGCCGCCAGCAGCAGCCAGCCGCCGAGCAGTTCGCTGCCGCCCGCCACCGCGGCGAGACCCCGGCGTCCGGCCGGGGACTCGCCCCGCCGGAGCACTCGTAGCGCCACCACCGCACCCCACAGCACGCAGACCGCCGACGCGTGCCGCAGCGCACCGCCGGTGAGCAGCAACGCCAGCACGGCCACCGCCTGCGCCACCGCCTCCAGCGCCGCTGTCCCGACCGCCCGGCTCCACGCCGCCCCGGCGCCACCCGGCGCTCCGGCGGTCCCGGACTGGGCGGTGGGCGGACCGGCGGCGGCGAACGGAGCGTCCGGCGCACCGGGCCGCAGCAGCGGTACGCCGTGCAGGACCAGCGCCGCCACCGCCAGGACCGCGAACGCGGCGGCGCGCAGCGGCTGCCCGGCGGCCAGCGCGGCGGTCACCGCGAAACCGGTACCCGCCGCCACGGTCGCCAGCCAGCCGGCGAGCCGGACCCCGGCGTACCGCCCGGCCACCCCGACGACGGTCGCGGCGACGACCAGCGCCCCCAGCCCGCCGAGCGTCCCGGCCCGGGTGGCGACGATGCCGGACAGCCCGAGCAGGAGCAGCACCGCGCCCAGCGGCAGGGTCACCGGACGCAACGGTGGCCGCGGCGGGACGAGCGCCGCGGCCAGCAGCGCACCCAGGCCGGTGCCGAACACCACGACCGGCACCACCGGCCAGGGCGCGCCGGCCGCCGCCAGCAGCACCGGCAGAGCCACCGCACCGAACGGCAGCGCGGCCAGCGCGGGCAGCCGCCAGCCGCCGCTCCGGCCCGGCGTGCCTGCCGCCGCGCCGCGACCCGGAGCCGTGGCGATCCACGCGTACGCCGCGGCGGCGGCCGCCAGCAGCAGCAGCGTCAACCCGGCGCGCGGCGCGCCCGGGGCCGGCTCGACGGTGGGCGGCCCGGACCAGGGGCGGACCGGCAGCCCGGCCAGCACGCCGAGGGTCGCCGGGGCGGCGGCGAGCAGCGCCAGCCCGGCCAGCCCGGCACCGACCACCCGCGGGGCGATCCCCCCGCGCCAGCTCCGGCTCGGCGCGTCTGACGCAGCGCCGCGAGCCGGAGCGGTCGGCCGGACATCCCCGCCGGCGGCCAGCGCCAGCAGCACGCCCGAGGCGGCGTAGAGCGACACCGGTTCGCCGCCCCGCAGGACCAGCGGCGTGGCGGCGACCGCGGCGAGCACGACGGCGAAGCCGCTCGAGGCGTACCCGTGCAGGTCGGGCCAGTGTCGACCGACCGCGAGGAGCGCGACGACCAGCAGCACGACGGCGGCGGACGCGCCCCGCAGCTGCCACCAGGACGGCGCGCCGAAGCCGAGCAGGGCCACCGCCACCGCCGACGGTACGGCCACCAGCGCCACCGCGAGCGCCACTCCCCCGACGGCCGGCTGCGCACCCGCGCCGCGCCGGCCCAGGGCCGCCGCCGGCACGCCGAGGGCGGCGACGACGGCGAACGCCGTCGCCGCCCCGGCCGGGCCGGCGCGACCGACCAGCAGGGCATGACCGGACAGCACGGCGGCGGCGAGCGCGGGAACCACGACGGCGCCAGTTCGCGGCGCGGCGGCGGAGGCGCCGAGCCGGAGGCGTCGGACGACGGCCGGACAGCGCCCGCTCGGCCGGTGCACGGCGGCGAGCAGCAGCGGGACGGCCGCGACCAGGTCGAGCGCCACCACCAGCGGCCACCGGCTGACCGTGACCACCGGCGCGGCCAGCACGGCCAGCATGGCGCCGACCGCGCCCACGACCGGCCTGCCGGCCCGGGGCACGTGCAACGCCACCGCCCCGGCGGTGAGCAGGACAGCCACCAGGAGCTGCCAACCCCACGGCCGGGCCGGCACCGGATCCGCCCCCGACCAGGCCGGATACGAGGCGAGCGCGGTGGCCCCGCCGACGAGCGCGGCACCGGCCACGACGACCTGGCCCAGGCCGGCCGTGACCACCAGCGCGCCCACCCGGGGCCCGGTACGCAGCCGCTCCGGCAGCGCCCGTACCGCCGTGGCGAGCCCAGCCACCACCACCGCGGCCGCCAGCAGCAGCAGTCCCGGCCGCAGCTCGGCGACCGGTCGGATCAGCGCGGTGGCCAGCACCGGCACCAGCAGCCCGGCCGCGACGGCCCGGTACGTGCGCCCACCCGCCACCAGCGCGCCGGCCAGCAGGGCGAGCGCCGCCAGCAGCAGCGGTCCACCGGCCAGCAGCGGGGCGCCGGCGGCCTCTCCCAAAACCAGCGCCACCAGCGCGTAGCCCGCCGCCACGGCCAGCGCGACACCGTGCCCGAGCCAGCCGAGCACCTGCCCGGCGAGCAGCGCCGCCGGCACCTCGGCCCGGTCCGACGTCCCGCCGCCGGCCGGCACCGACCGAGGTGCGGCCGGCGCGGACGGACCGGCCGGAGGCGGCGCGGCGGCCGGCCCCCCACCGGCCGCCGCTGCCCCGACCGGCGGGTCGAGGCGGACCGGCCTCCCACCGGCCACCCCGTCCCGGACCGGGACGCCCACCCACGCCCCGATCCGGTTCCGCAGGACGACCACCACCACGAGGTCGCCCAGCGCCACGCCGGTGAGAACCATCGACCAGCCGGCGGCCGACGGCTCCGCCGCCGCCAGCGGCAACACCGGCTGCGCGGTCAGCAGCGCCGCGAACCACGGCACGCTGAGCCGGCTCAGCCACGCGTACCCGGCCGCGACGGCCGCGCCGATCCCCCCGACCAGCGCGGCGTACCGGCTTTCCGGCCAGCCGGCCACCCCGAACAGGTCCACCGACCAGGCGGCGTACCCGTCGAGCAGCACCAGCAGCAACCCCACCGCGGCGAACGTCTCGGCGGTACCGCGCAGCCCGCGCCAGCGGGCCACCAGCGGCGCGGCCAGGGCGAGCGCGGTGCAGGCGAGCAGGATCAGCGCCCGCCCGGTCACCCCGAACGCGGCCCAGGCGACCGCGGTGAAGACCACCGCCGCGGTGCCGAGCAGCAATCCACCGAGGACGAAGAGGAGCCCCTGCACCGCCCGCGTCGAGGTCTCCGCCCCGCCGGGCTGCCCGGCGGCGGCCGGCACCGGGCGGACCGGCGGCAGCGGCGATGCCGGCGGCACGACCGGGCGCGGGGGCGGGATCTCCAGCCGGATCCGGGCGCTCAGCTCCGCCCTGCGGACCCGGGCCGCGCCGAGCCGGGAGTTCAGTTCCTGGTACGCCACCCGCGCCTGCTCCACCTGCGGCGCGAGGATGGCGATCTCCCGGTCCAGCCGGATCACCTCGGCGGCCGGCGGGTACGGCGGCCGACCGCAGCCAGGGCAGCCGGCGACGAGATCGGCGGGGGCGCCGCAACCGGGACAGGGGTAGCCGGTGTTCTCCACCCGCTCAGCATCGGCGCCGGCGGGAAGGGGGAACAGAGTAGGCGTACCTACGGCCTGGTCTGTTCGTGCACCCAGGCCGCGTAGTCGGGGTTGCCGCTCTCCACCCGGGTCACCAGGATCTCCGGTACCTCGTACGGGTGGTTGACACGGAGCTGGTCGACCAGGGCGGCCACCCGGTCCGGCGCGGTCTTGAACTGCACCGACCATTCGGTGGTGGTCTCGATCGCGGACCGCCACCAGTAGGTGCTGTCCACCTGACCGCCGATCTGGGCGCAGGCCGCCAGGCGACCGGCGACGGCCGCGGCCGCGAGGACGTCCGCCACCCGGCGGCCGTCCACCACCGTCGTCACGACGCAGATCTGCTCCACGAGCGCACCCTACGCCGCGGACCGGCCGGGGTGGGTCAGCCGGCGGTCACCCCGTCCCGGTTGGCGGCCACCCACCGGTCGATCCGCGACCACCAGTCGAAGAGCCAGTCGATGCGCTCCTGCTGCCCGGCGGGAATCTCCTCCGGCGGCACCGACCAGAAGCGCATCACGATCCGCTTGTCCATCGGCAGCTCCCGCCACACATCGGTGACGGTGAGCATCCGGTCCAGCCCGGTGTGCGCCACGAAGATCACTCCGGCGTCCGGGGCGGCCTCCAGGGCGGCGAGCAGCCCGCCCGGCTGCGGGGCGACCACGTGCCGCATCCGCTCGGCGCGCAGCGCCATCCGCTCCAGGCCGAGGGAGCGCAGCCGGGCGATGGCCCGCAGCCGCCGCTTGGGGGTGAAGTTGCCGCCCTCCGGGAAGATCACGAACGCGTCGTCGTCGTCCAGGTCGGTGGCGAGGTGGCCGATCTGCCGGACCGCCGAGTCCCGGCCGTCCGGTCCGGGCGCGATGAACCGGTTGGGCAGCCGGTTGAGCAGCACGTCGATCGCCGGGTCCCACTGGAGACTCTCCTTGAGCACGATCCGGGGCTCCCGGTGGAACCAGTTCACCAGCGCGTGGATCAGGATGAACGAGTCACCGGGCCCGGCGTGCCGGCAGAGCACCAGTTCGGGGCGGCCGGGCAGCGCGGTGTCCGGGTCGGTGCCGACCACGTCGATGCGCAGCCGCAGTGTCCACTTGGCCTGCCAGAAGAGCACCCGCAGGAAGTACCCGGCGAGCAGGTAGTGCGCCCGCTGGAAGGTGGGCGAGCGCTTGTACCTCCCGAAGCCCGAGGCCAGCCAGAGCGCGAAGAGGGCGAGCAGCGCCGCCGCGTCCCACATCAGGTAGACCGTGCCGATCCAGAGCAGCCGCAGTGGCCGCAGCCGCCCCGGCACGAACGGCGAGGCGGCCAGTGCCAGCAGCGCCCAGCCGGGCAGGGTGACCAGGACGGCGACGGCGAGCAGCACCACACCGGGCGCGAGCAGCAACCGGCGTACCCACCGCGGCGGCAGCGACATCAGTGCCCCAACCGCGTGTCCAGGTAGCGACGCGAGGCGGTGTACGCACGACTGATCCGCCGCCCCACCGCCGCCATGTCGCGGTACGCCCACGGGCTGTCCTCGCGCGGCCCCGGGCCACCGGTCGGGAGCACGTGCACCTCCACCCCCTCCGGCAGGGCCGCCATCTCCCGGGCGAATCGGTGTCGCCGGGCGATCTCGAAGGCCACCTGGGCGATCTCCCAGGGCCGCCGGGGTGGGGACAGCTCACGTTCGATCCGCCCCACCTGGAGGACGAAGATCTGCCGCGCCCCGGCGGCGACCGCCTCGCCGACCGGGATCGAGTTCACCACCCCGCCGTCGATGTAGTGCAGGCCGCCGATCTCGGTGGGCGGCAGCAGGCCGGGGACCGAGGCGGAGGCGAGCACCGCCGGCACCAACGGTCCGCTGTGGAACCAGTGCTCGGCGGCCCGCTCGATGTTCGCCGCGCAGCAGCGGAACGGCACCTTGAGGTCGGCGAACGTGGTCTCCTCGCCCAGCTCGTTCTCCAGCAACCGGCGCAGCGGCCGGGGCGAGTGCAGGTGGGTACGGGCCGCGAAGCGGCGCAGCTGCCGGGCGACGGAGTCGCCGTACACCTCGCTCGCCTCCGGCGAGGCCCAGAGCCGGACCAGCCGGTCGGTGACCGCCTCGGTGGGGTCGGCGGCGACCAGGGCACCGTTCACCGCGCCGATCGAGGTGCCGAGCACCATGTCCGGCCGGATCCGGGCCCGGAACAGGGCACGCAGCATGCCCACCTCGACCGCGCCGAGCACCCCGCCGCCACCGAGCACGAACGCCACCGGACCACCTGCCATGCCGTTCATCCTGGCACGCGTCCGGAAGGCGGCCGGGCTGGGCAGCGTGCTCACCCGGGGCGACCGGGGCGGCGCACGCCGTCGACGCGGGATCGGACAGCCGTTGACAGGTCGGACACATTCCCGCAACCTGATACCGCTCCCAAAGCCCCAGGCAGGTGCGATGTGAAGGCGTCACTGCACGCCGGCAGGTTGCTGGCCCGCAGGTACCGGCTCATCGACCAGATCGGGGCCGGCGGCATGTCCGTCATCTGGCGGGCCCGCGACGAGGTGCTGGACCGGATCGTCGCGGTGAAGGTGCTCGCGCCCTCGCTCGCCGCGGACGCCCGGTTCCGCGACATGGTGCGCGAGGAGGCCCGGTCCGCCGCCCAGCTGGTCCACCCGCACGTCACCGCCGTTCACGACTACGGCGAGACGGTGGCTCCGGACGGCAGCATCACCTCCTTCGTGGTGATGGATCTGCTCGCCGGCGAGGAACTGGAGCACCGGCTCACCGAAGGGCCGCTGCCCTGGCCGCAGGCGGTGGAGATCGGCGCGCAGGTGGCCGAGGCGCTGGCCGCGGCGCACCGGTTCGGCATCGTGCACCGCGACATCACCCCGGCCAACGTGATGATGACCCGGGTCGGCGCGAAGGTGCTGGACTTCGGCATCGCCACCCGGGTCGGCGCCCCCGACGAGGACGAGGACGGCGGCACCTTCGGCACCCCCGCATACGTCGCGCCGGAGCGGCTGGACGGTGCACCGGCCCAGCCTGCCACCGACGTCTACTCGCTGGGCGTGCTGCTCTTCGAGACGCTGACCGGTCAGGTGCCGTACCCGGCGGACACCTGGGAGCAGCTCGGCGAGGCGCTGGCCGAGGGAACCACGGCGACGCTGGACGTACCCGGGTTGCCCTCGCCGGTGGCGGAGATCTGCCTGCGCTGCCTGGCCCGCGACCCACGGCACCGGCCCACCGCGCACCAGGTGGCGGCGGCGTTGCGGGACCAGCTGCTGCCCGGCGACCCGCAGGCCGCCACCATGCTGGCCCCGACGGTGACCCTGCCCTCGCTGCCGGGTGCGGGGCGGGCGTCGGCCGGATCGGCGCGGGCCGGCGCCCCGGCCGACGCGGACGCCACCGCCGTGCCGGCCGGGCCCGCACCGCCGGGCCGGGCCGCCCGCCCGGCGGACCGCCGCCGGCCGCTGCTGCTGGCAGGGGTCGGTGTGGTGGTGGTCGCCGCGGCCGCGCTGCTCGTGCCCACGCTGGTCCCGGACCGGCAGCCGCCGTCCAGCGTGCTGCCCAGCTCGGGACCGGTGGTCGTGCCCGCCACCACGCCGCCGGCCGCCGGCCCGGCCGGGACCGAACCGCCGGCGTCGACACCGACCCGGCCCGCCCGGTCCACCGACCCCACCACCGTGCCGGCGCCGGCGGTCGGTCTGGTCGAGGCGGCCAACCGGGTGGAGAGCCTGATCGAGGCCGGGCTGGCCGACGGCCAGATCCGCGGCGACGTCGCCGTCGACCTGCGGAACCTGCTGCGCAACGCGACCGCCACGTCGGGGGCGGCCGACCTGGCCGCCGCGGTGGACCGGCTCCGCGGCAAGATCAGCGAGCGGCTGCGGGAGGGCAGCATCAGCCCGGGGTACGCCCGTCAGCTCGACGCGGCCGCAGCCGACCTGGCCGGGGCCCGCACCTGACCGGTCAGCGGGCGACGACGGGAGTGGCCTGCCGCGCGCCGGTGAGCGCCGCCCGGGTGGCCAGGAAGGTCCGGTACACCGACTCGTAGCCGAACGCCATTCGCTCCACCGAGAAGTTCTCGGCCACGTGCGCCACGCAGTCGGCCGGGTCGAGGCGGGACGACTCGCGCAGCGCCGCGGGCAACTCCTCGGCACGATCGCAGACCAGCCCGGTCAACCCGGGCCGGACCAGCTCCGGCACGGCTCCCCGGCGCAGCGCGACCACCGGCGTGCCGGTGGCCATCGCCTCGACCATGACCATGCCGAACGGTTCCTCCCACTGGATCGGCATGATCAGGCAGCGGGCCTCGAGCAGCAGGCGCAGCGCCGCCTCCCGATCCGCGTTGATCACCAGGGTGACGTCCTCGTCCAGCATCGGCTCGACCACCTGCGCGAAGTAGCGGCGTTCGGCCGGCTCGTTGCACTTGCCGGCGAGAGTGAGCGGCAGGCCGGCCGCGCGGCAGGCCCGGATCGCCAGGTCGGGTCCCTTGTCCGGGCTGAACCGGGCGAGCCAGAGCACCGGCCCCCGGCCCGGGGCGCGCTTGCGCGGGAAGTCGCGCAGCGGCATCGCGTTGTGCACCGTGCCCACCCAGGGCAGGTCCGGGTTCGCCCGGCGCTGGGCGTGCGAGATCGCGACCAGGCCCACCCCCTGGTCGGTGTCGCTGAGCACGGTGCCGTACTCCCCCACCGGGTTGCCGTGCACCGTGGCCACGGTGGGTACGGACCGGCGGCCGGCGACCAGCGGGCCGATCGTGGTGTGGTCGTGCACGATGTCGAAGTCGGCGGGGTCGACCAGGCGGTTGACGTGGGCCAGGTGGGCCAGCTCGGGCAGCGACTCGCCCAGCCGGTCGTACTGGAGGTCCGTGCAGGTGGAGACGAAGTCGGCGGCCGTGCCGTGGTCCCGCCCGGCACCGAAGAGGGTCACCTCGTGGCCGTGGTCGACCAGGCCGTCCACCAGGCCGGCCACCACCTGCTCCAGACCGCCGTAGCCGGGCGGCGGCACCGACAGCCAGGGCGGCGCCACCATCGCGATCCGCAACGGCCGGGCGCGCGGGCGGTCCGACGGCAGCTGGTTCACGGGCACGAGTCCTCCCCCAGGGTCCTCGGCGTACGTGATCGGCGGCGCTTTCCCGGCGCGACCGGTGGTAAACGAGGCGCGCGGCTCAGCCGGTCACCACGATCCGGTCGTGCACCTCGCGCACGCCCGGCGTGGCCCAGGCGGCCCGTTCCGCCTCCTCCCGCTGCCACCAAAAGCGGACCGCGCCGTCGAGCACCACGGTGTCGCCGCTGACCTGGACGTCGATCCGTTCCGTTCCGGTCCGCCGGAAGAGCACCCGTTGCAGGTCGCGACGGTTCTGCTCGTCGCTGGGTGGGGTGGGCGGGCGCACCTCGACCAGGTTGGTGACCCCGCGTACGCCGCGCAGCCGGCGCAGCTCCCGCTCGGCGGTGCGCCGTTGGAAGCCGTACTCGACCTCGCCGCGGAGCATCAGCCAGCCGTTTGCGACGGTCACGTCCAGCCGCTCGGCGGGGACGAAGCTGTCCCACTCCAGCGCCCGGCTGGCCGCGATGGCGATGTCCGCGTCGGTGCGCTCCTCGGTGGCGGGCAGGCGTACCTCGAGGTCGCTGGCGACGGCACGGACCCCCCGTACCCGGTGGGCGCAGCGCTCGGCGGCCCACCGTCGGGCGTAGCTGTCCACCTGCCCGGTCAGCGTCACCACGGCGTCGGCGACGGTCACTCCGATCTCGGCCGGCCGGGTCTGCGCGTCCCAGTCGAGCTCGGCGAGGACGTCCCGCTGGATCTCCGGATCGGTACGGACGGCGGCGGTGGTGGTCATGGGTCCCCTCCCCGTGCGATTCCCCGTCCGTCGAGGGTGCCGCCCGGTCGGGTGAGCCGGGCTCACCCGGAGCGGGTGAGCCACGAAAAATGGGCGGGGGACGGCGGAGCCAACCCCCTTGGCTCCGCCGTCCCCCGCCCGTGGAGGAGGAAGGTCTGTCGGTTAGGACGTCTCGGCGAGCGTCACGGTTGCCGTCTCGGTCGAACCGTTTCGCTTGAACTCCACCTGGATCCGGTCGCCGACCTTGCCCGACTGGACGGCGCCCACCAGGTCGTTGGCGTCGTTGATCACCTTGTCGCCGAACTTGGTGATCACATCGCCCCGCTGGAGTCCGGCCTTCTCGGCCGCGCTGCCCGGGGTGACCGCGGCGATCATGGCACCGCCGTCCTCGGCGCCGTTCACGCTGACCCCGAGCGACGGGTGGCTGATCTTCTCGCCGTGCTGGAGCTTCTCCGCGACGTCCTTGGCCTTGTTGCTCGGGATGGCGAAGCCGACGCCGATGTTGCCGTTGCTGCCCTGCCCGGCGGTGGCGATCGCGGTGTTGATGCCGATCACCTCACCCCGGGTGTTCACCAGCGCGCCGCCGGAGTTGCCCGGGTTGATCGGGGCGTCGGTCTGGAGCAGGCCGGAGATCGAGCTGACACCCTGCTGCGGGTTCTGCTGCTGGCCCCCCTCGCCGGCCTGGATGGTGCGGTCGCGGGCGCTGAGGATGCCGGCGGTCACCGAACCCTGCAGGCCGAGCGGACTGCCCAGGGCGAGCACCTGGTCACCGACCTGCATGGCGTCGCTGTCGCCGAACTTGGCCGCCTTCAGGCCGCTCACCCCGCTGGCCTTCACCACCCCGAGGTCGGTCTTCGGGTCGGTGCCGACGATCTTCGCCTGGGCGGTCTTGCCGTCGGCGAAGACCACCTTCACGGTGTCGCCGCTGGCGGAGGCGACCACGTGGTTGTTGGTCAGCACGTACCCGTCGGCGCTGAGGATCACCCCGGAGCCCTCACCGCTGTCTGTCATGATCGTGACGATGCTGTCCTGGACGGAGGCCGCGATCTTCGGCAGGTCGGCGCTGTTGATCACCGGGGCGGACGAGTAGGTGCGGGTGATGGTGGTGTGCCCGCCCACGGCGAGCGCGAGGGCGCCACCGGCCACGCCCGAGCCGAGCATCAGGGCCAGCGCCAGCGCGCCCGCGCCGACGAACTTCCCGGCCCGGCTCGGCCGGGCCGGCTGGGGCGCCCCCCACGGCGGGAGCGGCTGGCCGGGCTGCTGCGGCTGGGCGCCGGGATACGGCGGGTGCGCGTGGTGCGGCTGGTACGGCGGCACCGGGCCGCCGTGCGGCTGGTAGCCACCCTGGTGGGCCCAACCGCCCTGGTGCTGACCCCCGTACCAGGGCTGCTGGGGCTGGTACGGCGGGGCGGACGGGGTCGCCGCCGGCGGCGCGTACGGGCTGGCCGGGTAGGTCGACGTGGGTTCCGGAGCGGAGGTTCCGGCGGCCGGGGAGTCGGCCGGAACCGGCGCGGCGGCCGGGGTGGCGGTCACGTCCGGCTGCCCGTTCTCAGCGCGGGGCAGCTGCGCGGTGGAGTCCGACTGCCCGTCTCCGGTGCGGGGCAGCTCGGCGTTGGGGTGCGACGGCTCGGCGTCGGCGGGAGCCGGCGTCCGCTGCGGGTCGGTCTCGTGGTCGGTCATGACTCCACCTTGCCCCCTGGCACTGCGACCAGCCTGGAACCTGCCTGAAGGTTTTCTGAAAGTCACTCCCCGGCTTCGGGCGCCTCCGGCAACAGCGGCAGCTTGACCCGGAAGGTCGCCCCGCCGCCCGGGGTCTCGACCACCTCCACCGTGCCGCGGTGGGCGGAGACCAGCGCGGCGACGATGGCCAGCCCGAGCCCGGTGCTGGTCGGCCCGCCGGCCCGGCGGGTCCGCGCGGCGTCCACCCGGTAGAACCGCTCGAAGACCCGTTCGGCCTGCTCGGGGGTGAGGCCCGGACCGGTGTCCGCGACCTCCACCACGGCCAGGTTGCCCGGCTCCACCCGCAGTCGCAGGGTCACCGAGGTGTCCGGTGGGGTGTGGGTGAGCGCATTGGTCATCAGGTTGCCGATCACCTGCCGCAGCCGCGCGTCGTCGCCGAGCACCACCAGCGAGCCGGCGCCGGGCTCGATCTCCAGCTCGATCGGGCGTTCCGGGTCGACCGCGCGGGCCGCCTGGACCGCGTCGGAGGCGAGCACCGGCAGCTCCACCGGGGCCAGCGTGATCGGCCGCTCCCGGTCCATCCGGGCCAGCAGCAGCAGGTCCTCCACGAGCAGCCCCATCCGGGCCGCCTCGTCCTCGATCCGGCGCAGCAGGCCGGCGGTCTGCTCGGGCTGCCGCGCCGCGCCCTGGCGGTAGAGCTCGGCGAAGCCGCGGATGGTGGTCAGCGGGGTGCGCAGCTCGTGCGACGCGTCCGCGATGAACTGCCGCATCCGTTCCTCGGAGCGCCGGGCCCGGGCCTCGGACGCCTGGGCCGAGGCCGCCGCGTCCCGGGCGCCGACCTCCGCGCTGCGGGCCGCCGCCTCGGACGCCGCCCGGGCGGTGAAGGCCGCCTCGATCTGCGCCAGCATGGCGTTCAGCGCGCGGGAGAGCCGGCCCAGCTCGGAGGTCGGGCAGGCGCGCCCCTGCTCCGGGTCGGGCACCCGTCGGCTCAGGTCGCCGCCGGCGATGGCCGCCGCGGTCCGCTCGATCTCCACCAGCGGTTTGAGACTGGTACGCACGATGCCCGCGCCCACCGAGGCCAGGATGATCAGCACCGCCCCGCCGACCAGCAGATCGATCCAGACCAGCTGCCGGACGGCGAGGTCGACGTCGGTGAGGTTCTGCCCGATCACGGTGTAGGTGTCATCGTCGACCTGCCTGATCATGAGCCGCCAGCGAACCCGCTTGTCCGCCCCGTCGGTGGTGAACGCGGCGCGGTTGGCGTGCCGGTCGTACCAGGACTGCTGGCCGAGACCGGCGGGCAGGTCGTCGGCAATCAGCGACTTGTCCCGGGCCACCCGGCCGGCCTGGTCGGTCCGGCTCCACTGGGCGAGCAGGTAGTCGGTGGGGAGCTGGTTGACCGTCTGCTGGTTGATCGTGATGCCCTGGCCGAGCTGGTCGCTCAGCTCGCCGTCGATCCGGTCGATCAGGTAGTTGTGCAGGAAGTACGCGGTGAGCGAGCTGATCACGACCAGGGCCGCCGCCACCAGGGCCAGCACCGCGGCGACCAGCTTGACCCGCAGCGGGATCGTGCGCAGCCAGCCCTTCGCGTCGTGGACGGCGTTCACGCCGCCGGCTTGCGCAGCACGTAACCGACCCCGCGCAGCGTGTGGATCAGCCGCGGCTGGGTGTTGTCGACCTTGCGCCGCAGGTAGGAGATGTACGACTCGACGATGTTGTCGTCGCCCCGGAAGTCGTAGTTCCAGACGTGGTCCAGGATCTGCGCCTTGGAGAGCACCCGGTTGGCGTTGAGCATCAGGTAGCGCAGCAGCTTGAACTCGGTCGGCGAGAGCTGCACCCGCTGGCCGGCCCGGTGCACCTCGTGGGTCTCCTCGTCCAACTCAAGGTCGGCGAAGGTGAGCCGGGAGGGGGCGTGCTCGCCGGTGGCGGTCCGCCGCAGCACCGCCCGGATCCGGGCGGTCAACTCCTCCAGGCTGAACGGCTTGGTGACGTAGTCGTCGCCGCCCAGGGTCAGGCCGCGGATCTTGTCATCGGTGGCGTCCCGGGCGGTCAGGAACACCACCGGGGTGCGCGTGCCGCCCTCCCGGAGCATCCGGATGACCTCGAAGCCGTCGAGGTCGGGCAGCATCACGTCGAGCACGACCAGGTCGGGCCGGTGGTCCTTGGCCGCGTTCAGCGCCGCGCTGCCGCTCGTCGCGGTGGCGACGTCGAAACCCGCGAACCGCAGGCTCGCGGAGAGCAGTTCGAGGATGTTCGGGTCGTCCTCGACGACGAGCAGTCGGGCCTCGGTCTGGGTAGCCACCATGTGGCCCATCATCCGCGCTCTGGCTGCGGTCGCGCTGGGTGGATCCTGGAAACAAGCTGTGAGCCGGGCCGGTTAGCGGAGCAGCCGCCGCAGCCCGTCCAGCGCCCCGTCCAGCAGCCGGATCGCCGTACGGAGCTGGTTGTCGGTGAGCCGGCCGGCGCGCACCAGCGCCCCGACCTCGACGGTGAACGCGGCGAGCCGCTGGTCGAACTCGGTGAGCAGCGGCGACTCGGTGGCGGCCGGACGGCCACCGCCGGCGGCGGGCCGGCTGGGCGGCGGCTCCCAACGGGTGCGCCGGGTCTGCCGGGCCGCCTCGCGCAGTTCCCGCTTCAGGTCGCGGACCGAGCCGCGTACCTCGGTCTGGATCTCCCCGGCCAGGGCGGAGAGGTCCTCGACGGAGGCGGTGATGTCGGATTCCAGGGTGGCCAGCTCGCCGGCGCGCTGCCGCAGTTCGGCCCGGCCGGCCTCGGTGATCTCGTACACCTTGCGACCACCGGCGGCGGTGTGGGTGACCAGGCCCTCGACCTCCAGCCGCTGCAGCCGGGGGTAGATGGTGCCGGCACTCGGCGCGTACAGGCCGAGGAAACGGTCCTCCAGCAGGCGGATCAGCTCGTAGCCGTGCTTCGGCCCGTCGTCGAGGAGCTTGAGCAGGTAGAGCCGGAGCCGGCCGTGGCTGAACACGGCGGTCACGGCAGCTCCTCCAGGTCGTCGTCCTCGACGGGCCGGGCCAGCAGCGCGATGCTGCCGGACGTCGCGGACGCCTGGAGCTTACCCGCGCCGGCCCCGAGCACCCCGTGGCTGTCCTTGATCGAGCCGAATCCGGAGCCGCCGCCGACCTGGGGGAAGCCGCTGGTGATCCGGCCGGAGGTGGTGTGCAGGTGGACGGCGAGATCGCTGTCCTCGCGGACCCGCACGGTGATGCTGCCGGAGATGGTGCTGAGGCGGATGTCGCTGTCCCGGGGATTGTCCAGGTCGCAGGTGATCGATCCGGAGACCGCGTGGGCCCGCACCCGCTCGGGTGCGCTGTCGGCGAGGATCAACTCGCCGGAGACCGTCTCCAGGTCCAGGTCGCCGCCCACACCGAGCGCCTCCACTGGCCCCGAGGTGACCTTCGCGGTGGTGCGACCGCGCAGCCCCATCAGGGTGACCTGGCCCGAGGTGACATCGACCCGGGTCTCCCGGCGCAGGCCGGAGGCGACCAGCGAGCCGTCCACCAGGTGCAGGTCGGCCAGCACGTCGGCGGGCACGGCGACGGAGACCTCGGCACGGAACCGCCGGCCGAGCTGGCCGAGCCACCAGAGCAGCCCGGGCCAGCGCGGAGGTCGCTCGTGGCCGACGCTGAGCCGGCCGTCGCGGAACTCCACCAGGACCGGTCGCCGGCTGACCCGGGTGACGTCGACCCGGGCCGGGCCGTCGGTGCCCACCACGTTGAGCCGGCCGCTGATCAGGTGGACGTCCAGTCGGGTGACCGGTTCGTCCAGCGTGATCCGCTGCGGGCTGTCGACCTTCCAGCTGGCCATGGCGTCCTCCCCTCGGTGACGTACCGACCGACGGCACGTCGAGCGACGGGGAGCAGCATAACGCGATACATCGCGACTGAACAAGACTGTCGCGACTGTGTCGCGTACCGGTCAGGCGGCCAGGTCGACCTCCCGGCCCGGGTACCGCCGCCCGGTCGGGAGCGCGGAGCCACCGACCAGCACGGGCGCGGCCGGTCCGACCCGCCGGCGCGGCGTCACCGGCGGCGCGATCGGCCGGGCCGGCGTCAGGTGGACGGCCGACTCGGCGGCGCGGGCCAGCACCCGTCGGTCCGCGTCCGGGACCGCGTGCAGCGCGGCCGCCACCCCGAGCGTCACGGTCAGGTCCCGGGCGGCCAGCACCCGGCGCACCGAAGCCCAGAGCGTCTCCTCGCCGAGGAAGGCGGCGAGCGTGGTGGGGTCGCCGGCGTACCGGTAGCTCAGCCGGAGCGGGACGACCGGCGCACCGGCGTCCACCGCGGCCTGGAACAACGCCGGCCGGAACCCGCGGGCGGGCCGGCAGCCGGGCATCGCGCCGCACCAGGTGGTGCCCTCGGGGAATACCGCCACCGAGTGGCCGGCGCGCAACGCGGCGGCCACCCCACCGACCGTGGCCGGCAGGTCGCGCGGCCGGGACCGGTCCACGAAGATCGTGCCGGCGGCGGCGGCCAGGACACCGACCACCGGCCACTCCCGCACCTCCCGCTTGGCGAGCATCCGGGCCGGCGCGACCGCGAGCACCGCGAGGATGTCCAACCAGGAGACGTGGTTGGCGACCAGCAGGGCCCGGCGGCGGGGCAGCCGGCCCCGCACCGTCAGCCGGACCCCGAGGGCCCGCAGGGTCCCCCGGGCCCAGCCGCGCAGCGCGGCCCGCCGGTCCCGGGCCGGTAGCACCGGCAGGACCGCGGCCAACCCGACGCCGACCAGCAGCATCCCGACCATCCCGAGCAGCCGGGCGACCCGGCGGGCGGGCGGCACCGCGGGGTCGGTGGCCACCGGCAGGCAGTACGGGCCGCAGCCCGAACTCGGCCGCCACAGGTCGAAGGTGCTCACGACGGCTCCCCGCCCAGGAAGTGCCGCAGGTAGCGGGGGTTCAGCCGGTCCAGCGAGAAGAGCACGTAGAAGTCGGCGCAGCCGAAGTCCGGGTCGTACGCCGGCTCCCCGCAGACCCAGGCGCCGAGCCGCAGGTAGCCGCGGAGCAGCGGCGGCACCAGGGCCCGGCGCTCGGCCGGCGACAACTCCAGCTCGGCGCGTCTGTCGCCACGCCCCGGCCCGGAGCCGTCGGGCGACAGGGTGGCCGGGTCGACGGCGCCGGCCGCGGCCTCGGCGAACCACGGCCGAACCGGCGTCACCCGCAGCGGCGGCGGGGCCAGGTGCCTGGCGGTGACCTGAGCCCACACCTCGGCGGCTGCGGTCCCACCGTCGGCGACCGGCACCGAGGCGCAGCCGCCGAGCCAGCGCGATCCGCGCAGGTGCAGGTAGCGGGTGATGCCGGCCCACATCAGGTTGATCACGGCACCGGAGCGGTGGTCCGGGTGCACGCAGGAGCGGCCCGCCTCGACCAGGTCGTCGCGGAGCGGGGCCAACGCGGTCAGGTCGAACTCGCTGTCGGAGTAGCGCCGCTCGGTGCGTCCCGGCGGGAGCAGTCGGTACGTGCCGACCACCTCGTCGGTGCCCTCCCGCAGCACCACCAGGTGGTCGCAGTGGGCGTCGAACTCGTCGATGTCGAGCCCGGCGTCGTCTGGGGACAGGGTGGCGCCGAGCTCGGTGGCGAACACCTCGTGACGCAGGCGTTGCGCGGCCGCGACCAGGGTGGGGTCGTCGGCGATCAGCAGGGTGTATCCGCTGGTCGTTAGGGGTGCGCCAGCGGCGTGCAGAACGGCCATGGGACCTGTGTAAGGGCTGCGGTTGCCGCCCCTGGGGACGAGGAGCGTCGATCCGGTGAACGCCGACCGACACTCCGCCCCCGACCCCGCCCGATCGGGGCACGCATGTGGTGCGCCGGGCGGTTCGTCCGGTCCGGCCCGGCCCTCATGATCGGCCGGGTGGAGGCGGTGCGGGCGGGCGTGCGAGGCTGCGGAGGTGGGGCGGCGAAGGGGCCGGCCCACGCGGACCGGCTGGAGGGCGGGCATGATCATCAAGTCGCGGTTCCACGGACCGGCCGGGTCGGGCAACGGCGGGTGGAGCGCCGGAGTGTTCGCGGCGGCGGTCGACGACCGGGGCCCGGTGGAGGTCACCCTGCGCAAGCCGCCGCCGTTGGAGACCCCGCTGACCGCGGTCGACGGCGAGGTCCGCGATCCGGACGGCCAGGTGATCGCCCAGGTACGCCGGGTCGAGGAGTTCAACGCCGTGGTGCCGCCGGTGGACCGGCCCACCGCCGAGGCCGCCGCAAAGGCGTACCCGGGGCTGGTGGAGCACCCCTTTCCGGGCTGCTACGTGTGCGGCCCGGAGAACCCGGACGGGCTGCGGATCTTTCCCGGCCGGCTGCCGGACGGGCGGACCGCCGCGCCGTTCCGCGCCCCGGAGCAGGTGGTGCCGGCGACCGTCTGGGCCGCGCTGGACTGCCCCGGCGGCTGGGCGGTGATCGCTCCCGGCCGCCCGTACGTCCTGGGCCGGATCGCCGCGGTGGTCCGGGCGCTGCCGCGCCCCGGCGACGAGTGCGTCGTGACCGGCGCGATGGTCGGCGGCGAGGGCCGCAAGGCCGAGGTCCACTCCAGTCTCTACGGCCCCGCCGGTGACCTGCTCGGATACGCCCGCGCCACCTGGATCGCGCTGCCGCCGGCCTGACCTCCCTCCACAGGACGACCGCCGCCCGCCCGGCGGGCGGCGGACCTGTGCGTCCCGGCCGATTGACCCACTTGCCTGCGGTTGCCAGGCTGTGCCACGGCGCCCCCGCAACGGCGTCCCCACCGTGCGCGCCCGCGCGCCGTGGCAGGAGAGGAGAACGATGTCCGACGGGCAGTGGAGCCCCAACGCCGGGACCGGCCAGATCGTGGTGTCCGGACTGACGAAGCAGTACAAGAACGTCCGGGCGGTCGACAATCTGTCCTTCACCGTCCAACCCGGTCGGGTGACCGGCTTCCTCGGCCCGAACGGCGCCGGTAAGACGACCACCCTGCGCATGTTGCTCAACCTGGTCACGCCCACCGCCGGTGAGGCCACCATCGGCGGCCACCGGTACGCCGACCTGACCAACCCGCTGCAGTCGGTGGGGGCGGTGCTGGAGGCGTCCAGCGCGCACAAGGGCCGCACCGGGATCAACCACCTGCGGGTGATCTGCGCCGCCGCCGGCCTGCCCCGGCAGCGGGCCGACGAGGCGCTCGCGCTGGTCGGGCTCACCCCCGCGGCGAAGCGCAAGTTCAAGGGCTATTCGCTGGGCATGAAGCAGCGGCTCGGCATCGCCGCCGCGATGCTCGGCAACCCGCAGGTGCTCATTCTCGACGAGCCGGCCAACGGCCTGGACCCGGAGGGGATCCGCTGGATGCGCGGCTTCCTCAAGGGGCTGGCCGCCGAGGGGCGGACCGTGCTGGTCTCCAGCCACCTCCTCTCCGAGATGCAGCTGCTCGCCGACGACGTGGTGATCATCGCGGCCGGCAAGCTGGTCCGGCAGGGTCCGGTGGACCAGGTGATCGGTTCGATGGCGCACGGCGGGCGGGTGCGGGTACGCACCCCGCAGGCCGAGGAGCTGACCGTCGCGCTACGCGAGCAGTCGGCCACGGTGGACCCCGACGGCCACGGCGCGCTGCTGGTCAGCGGGGTGGACGCCCCGACCGTGGGCCGGGTGGCCCTGGCCGCCAAGGTGGAGCTGCACGAGCTGACCACCGAGCGTCCCGACCTGGAGGGGGTCTTCCTCGAACTGACGGCCGGAAAGGCGGAGATCCGATGAACCTGGTCCGGTCCGAGCTGCTCAAGATCCGCACCACCGCCACCTGGTGGTTGTTCGGCATCGGGGCGCTGGTCACCCTGGCGCTGGCGTTCCTGGTCAACGCCATCAACGCGAACTTCAGCCTGAGCGGTGCGCAGGACCTGGAGGGCGTCTCGCCCGAGCAGGCCGAGCAGATCCGGGCCGCCTCGAGCGAGGTCTACCAGGCGGCGAACCTGTTCACCTCGGGGCAGTACTTCGGGCTGCTCTTCGTGCTGCTGCTGGGCATCCTGGTGGTGACCAACGAGTTCTACCACCAGACCGCGACCACCACCTTCCTGACCATGCCCCGCCGGACCGTGGTGGTGGGCGCGAAGCTGGTCACCGCCGCCCTGTCCGGGGCGCTGCTCTGGCTGGTCACCACCGTGCTCACCGTGCCGGCGACGCTGATCTTCTTCAGCGTGAAGGGCTGGGACGCCCACTTCGGCTCCTGGGACGTGACCCGGGCGATCCTGCTCAACCTGCTCGCGTACGTGCTGTGGGGCATCCTCGGCGTCGGCTTCGGCGTGCTGATCCGCAGCCAGATCGGCGCCACCGTCACCGCCGTGGTGCTCTATCTCGTCGGCACCACCGCCGCGAACCTGGTCTTCTTCCTGCTCCAGCAGTGGCTGAAGCAGGACTGGATCAGCAAGCTCGCGGTGATCGTGCCGTCGACCGCCTCGCAGCTCATGATCAGCGGCACCGAACTGCCCGGCAACCCGCCCCAGTGGGTGGGCGCGGCCGTGCTGATCGGGTACGCCGCGGTCACCGCCGCCGTCGGCACCGCCATCATGCGGCGGCGCGACATCGCCTGAGCCACCCGTGCCGAACCGACCCCGGCCGGTGACCGAGCGTCACCGGCCGGAGCCGTTCGCCACAGCGGGCCCGCCACCCCGGGGCCGGTGATGCCGGCTCTATCAGGAGTCGACGGAACACGCAGGGTTTGCCGAACTTCTGGCATCTTCTGTGAAACGGACCACCAGCCGGAGGCGAGAATGCCTGGGCCATTCCCACGGCGTAGCCTGGGACCCGTCTCTCGTGTGCCCGTTTCCGGCACGGGATGACACCGCGTGACATTACGAACCCGCGTGAAAGAGGCGATTAGCGGCCGTGTCGACCCAGCAGACTTCGCAGGAGAACCCACTGGCGGGTTTCGGCCCGAACGAGTGGATCGTCGAGGAGATGTACCAGCGCTATCTCGCCGACCCCTCGAGCGTCGACTCGGCCTGGCACGATTTCTTCGCCGACTACCGACCCTCCCCCGGCGCCGCCACCCCGCGCCCGGACGGCCCGGCCAAGCCGGCCGCCAAGCCGGAGCCCGCCGAGCAGCAGGAGGCGGTGGCCACCGTCACCCAGCAGCCGGCCGCCAAGCCCGCCGCGCCCAAGCCCGCCGCCAAGCCCGCCAAGCCCGCCGAGGCGGCCCCGGCGAAGAAGGCCGCCCCGGCCAAGCCGGCCGCCAAGGCCCCGGCCGCGACCGCCGCCGGCACCACCCCGCTGCGCGGGATCGCCGCCAAGATCGTCCAGAACATGGACGCCTCGCTCTCGGTGCCGACCGCGACCAGCGTCCGCGCGGTCCCGGCGAAGCTGCTGGTCGACAACCGCATCGTCATCAACAACCACCTGGCCCGGGGTCGCGGCGGCAAGGTGAGCTTCACCCACCTCATCGGGTACGCGCTGGTCCGGGCGCTGGTCGAGCACCCGGAGATGAACAACTCCTACGCCGAGGTCGACGGCAAGCCGGCGATGGTCCGCCCGGAGCACGTCAACCTGGGCATCGCGATCGACCTGGCCAAGCCGGACGGCTCCCGCAACCTGGTGGTGCCCTCCATCAAGGCCTGCGAGCAGATGGACTTCCGGCAGTTCTGGCAGGCGTACGAGGACGTGGTCCGGCGCGCCCGCCGCAACGAGCTGACCATGGACGATTACGCCGGCACCACCATCTCGCTGACCAACCCGGGCGGCATCGGCACGGTCCACTCGATCCCGCGCCTGATGCAGGGCCAGAGCGCCATCATCGGCGTCGGCGCCATGGAGTACCCGGCGCCGTACCAGGGCATGGGCGAGGCCACCCTGGCCGAGATGGCGGTCAGCAAGGTCACCACGCTGACCAGCACGTACGACCACCGGATCATCCAGGGCGCCCAGTCCGGCGAGTTCCTGAAGGTGATGCACGAGCTGCTGCTCGGCGAGCGCGGTTTCTACGACCAGATCTTCACCTCGCTGCGCATCCCGTACGAGCCGGTGCGCTGGATGCAGGACGTGGCCGTCAACTCCGAGGGCCAGATCAACAAGACCGCGCGGGTGCACGAGCTGATCCACGCGTACCGGGTGCGCGGCCACCTGATGGCCGACACCGACCCGCTGGAGTTCAAGATCCGCAAGCACCCGGACCTGGACGTCCTCCAGCACGGGCTGACCCTGTGGGACCTGGACCGGGTCTTCCCGGTCAACGGCTTCGCCGCCAAGCAGCGGATGAAGCTGCGCGAGATCCTCGGCGTGCTGCGCGACTCGTACTGCCGCCGGGTCGGCATCGAGTACATGCACATCCAGGACCCGGAGGAGCGGCGCTGGCTCCAGGAACGGGTCGAGCGCAAGTACGAGAAGCCGACCCGGGACGAGCAGAAGCACGTGCTCAACCGGCTCAACGCCGCCGAGGCGTTCGAGACCTTCCTGCAGACGAAGTACGTCGGCCAGAAGCGCTTCTCGCTGGAGGGCGGCGAGTCGCTGATCCCGCTCCTCGGCGAGGTCCTGGAGTGCTCCGCCGAGGCCGGCCTCGACGAGGTCGTCATCGGCATGGCCCACCGGGGCCGGCTCAACGTGCTGGCCAACATCGTCGGCAAGCCGTACGAGAAGATCTTCTCCGAGTTCGAGGGGCACCTCGACCCGCGCTCCACCCAGGGCTCGGGCGACGTGAAGTACCACCTCGGCCAGAACGGCAAGTTCAGCACCCCGGACGGCGAGCACGCGGTCAAGGTCTCGGTGGTGGCGAACCCGTCGCACCTGGAGGCCGTGGACCCGGTGCTGGAGGGCATCGTCCGGGCCAAGCAGGACCGGATCGACCTCAAGCTTGAGGGCTACACCGTGCTGCCGCTGGCGGTGCACGGTGACGCCGCCTTCGCCGGGCAGGGCGTGGTCGCCGAGACGCTGAACCTGTCCCAGCTGCGCGGCTACCGCACCGGTGGCACGGTGCACGTGGTGGTCAACAACCAGGTCGGCTTCACCACCGCCCCGGAGTACAGCCGGTCCAGCCTCTACAGCACCGACGTGGCCCGGATGATCCAGGCGCCGATCTTCCACGTGAACGGCGACGACCCCGAGGCCGTCGTGCGGGTGGCCCGGCTCGCCTTCGAGTACCGGCAGGCGTTCAACAAGGACGTCGTGATCGACATGGTCTGCTACCGCCGGCGCGGGCACAACGAGGGCGACGACCCGTCGATGTCCAACCCGCAGATGTACCAGATCATCGACTCGAAGCGGTCGGTCCGGAAGCTCTACACCGAGGAGCTCATCGGGCGGGGTGACATCACCGTGGAGGACGCGGAGGAGCTGCTGCGCGACTATCAGGCGCAGCTCGAGCGGGTCTTCAAGGCCACCCGGGACGCCGCCACCACGCCGCGCCAGCTCAGCCGGCCGCCGCGGCTCGTGGAGCCGGAGCCGGTGGTCGAGACCGCCACCGACGCCGCGGTCGTCAAGGCGATCGGCGAGGCGCACGTCAACCTGCCGGAGGGCTTCACCCCGCACAAGCGGATCCAGCAGCTGCTGGACCGGCGGGCGAAGATGTCCGTCGAGGGCAACATCGACTGGGGTTACGGCGAGATCATCGCGTTCGGCTCGCTGCTGCACGACGGGGTCACCGTCCGGCTCGCCGGGCAGGACTCCCGCCGGGGCACCTTCGTCCAGCGGCACGCCTCGATCGTCGACGCGAAGACCGGCGACGACTACCTGCCGTTGAAGTCTCTCACCGCCGACGGCGAGCGGTCCCGCTTCTTCGTGCACGATTCGCTGCTGTCCGAGTACGCCGCGATGGGCTTCGAGTACGGCTACTCGGTGGAGAACGTCAACGCGCTGGTCTGCTGGGAGGCCCAGTTCGGCGACTTCGTCAACGGCGCCCAGTCGGTGATCGACGAGTTCATCTCGTCCGGCGAGGTGAAGTGGGGCCAGCGCTCCGCGGTCACCCTGCTGCTGCCGCACGGCCACGAGGGCCAGGGCCCGGACCACACCTCCGGCCGCCCGGAGCGCTTCCTCCAGCTCTGCGCCGAGGACAACATGCGGGTAGCCGTCCCCACCACCCCGGCGAACTACTTCCACCTGCTGCGGCGTCAGGCCCTGTCGTCGAAGCGCAAGCCGCTGGTGGTGTTCACGCCGAAGTCGCTGCTGCGCCACAAGCTCTGCGTGTCGCCGGTGGAGGACTTCACCACGGGCACCTTCCAGCCGGTCCTGGCCGACACCGCCGCCCCGGCGCCGGAGCAGGTGAAGCGGGTGCTGCTCTGCTCGGGCAAGGTCTACTACGACCTGTTCCAGGCCCGCCAGGAGCGGGGCGTCACCGACACCGCGATCATCCGGATGGAGCAGCTCTACCCGCTGCCCGTCGAGGAGGTCCGGGCCGCGCTGGCGCAGTACCCGAACGCCGAGGACTTCGCCTGGGTCCAGGAGGAGCCGGCCAACCAGGGTGCCTGGTCGTTCGTCGCGCTCAACCTGCTGGAGCACCTGCCCGAGGTCCGGCTGCGCCGGATCTCCCGCCCGGCCGCCGCCGCTCCGTCAGTCGGCTCGGCGAAGATGCACGAGGTCGAGCAGAACGCGCTGATCGAGGCGGCTCTCCCCCGCCCGTGACCTGACCGCACCGCGAGCACCGGGGCAGCGACCGTACGACGGCCGCTGCCCCGCCTCGTGTGACGGCCCCGTATCCCGAGAGGACGAACCGTGTACTTCACCGACCGTGGCATCGAGGAGCTGGTCGAGCGCCGAGGCGACGAGCAGGTCAGCCTGGAGTGGCTGGGCGAGCGGCTGCGCGACTTCGTCGACCTGAACCCGGAGTTCGAGACGCCGGTCGAGCGCTTCGCGACCTGGCTGGCCCGGCTGGACGACGAGGACGACGAGTAGTCGTCCGGCGTTCAGCGCTCCGCTGCCGCGACCAGGCGCAGGTACCGTTCGACAACCGCCGTCGTGCGCTCGACGTCACCGGTGGCCAGGAGATCGAGGAGGGCACCGCGCAGCACCGCCAGGCCGAGGGCCCCGGCCGTCGCGTCGTTGCCGTGGGGGCCGGACAGCGCGGTCAGCAGGCCGGGCCAGTCGTCGACCGTCTGCCGGGCGAAGCCGGCCCACGGCCCGTCCGGCTCACTCAACGAGCCCGCAGCGTGGCCGTGAGATCCGCTGCGCCGCCGGCGTCCCGGACCCGCCCCAGCGCGGCCAGTTCGTCGACCCGGGCCCGGGCGAGCAGGGGCGGATCAGCCCGTCCCTGGATCCGAAGAGGAAGAGCAGGACTGGTGCCGTCCGAAACGTGACGCCCGGCCGTGGACGGTCGACGATTGACACGGCCGCCCTCCGGCGCGTCCACTGGAGTGCAGCGCCCAGGTCCGGCGAGGACGCGCCGGGCCGGCGCCGCCGGGCCCGGGGAGGCGGAGATGAATCCCGAAGCTCGCACGCCGCCGCAGGACGCGGTGACCGTCCGCCGCCTGCGGCTCGGCATCGGCTCGGTGGGCATCGCCCTGCCGGTCGTGCTGATCGTCGGCCACCTTCTGGTGACCCGCCGGTTCACCCTGCTGGACTCGCTCAGCGGCTACTACCATACCGAGATGCGGGACGTCTTCGTCGGCTCGCTGTGCGCTGTCGGGGTCTTCCTGATCGCCTACCGGTACCGCTGGCCGGACGACGCGCTGGGCACCGTCGCCGGGCTCCTGGCGATCGCGGTGGCGCTCTTTCCCACCACGGTGGGCGCGCCGGCCGGCACCACCAGCCACAGCGACCGGATGGTCGGCGTGGTGCACCAGGTCGCCGCCGCAGGGCTGTTCCTGCTCCTCGCCGGCTTCTGCCTCTTCCTCTTCACCCGCCCCGACCGGGTCGGGGTGCCGCCGCGCCCGTCGGCCGTGCGGCTATACCGCGTCTGCGGCGGACTCATCCTGGTGGCGGTCACCCTCGCGCTGGCGAGCACCCTGCTGCCCGCCGACGTGCGGCACACGGTGAAGCCGGTGCTCTGGTGCGAGACCGTCGCCGTGTTCGCCTTCGGCGCGGCCTGGGTGGCGAAGAGCGACGCGCTGTTCCGGGCCGCCCGGCCCGGGCCGAAGGACCCGGGCGAGGCACAGCGCGATCTTGTAGCGTGAGGTCGTGGCGCGCAGCGTGTATCTGACCAGCGTGGGGTCGGGCGGGGGCAAGTCGACGGTCGCGCTCGGGCTGGCCGAGCTGCTGTCCCGTCAGGTCGAGCGGATCGGCGCGTTCCGGCCGCTGGTCGCGGATCGCGGCCCGGACCAGATCCTCGCCCTGCTCACCGAGCGCTACCGGGTGGAGCTGCCGGTCGACGAGCTGTACGGCTGCACGTACGCCGAGGCGACGGCGCTGGTCGCGGACGGCCGGCGGGAGGAGCTGATCTCGCGGATCGTGGCCCGCTACCGGGAGGTGGAGCGGCGCTGCCCGGCGGTGGTCGTGGTGGGCAGCGACTTCGCCGACGGGGACGGCGCCGGGCCGCGTGAGCTGGCCTTCAACGCCCGGCTGGCGACCGAGTTCAGCAGCGTGGTGGTGCCGGTGATCGACGGGTTCGGCCAGCGGCCCGAGGCGATCGCCGCGGCGGCCCGAGGCGCGTACCACGACCTGGAGGACCTGGGGGCGACGGTGGTGGCGGTGGTCGCCAACCGGGTGCCGGAGCCGATGGCCCTGCCCGAGCTGCCCGTCCCCGCGTACGCGATCCCGGAGGTGCCGACCGTGTCGGCGCCGACGGTGGCCGAGGTGGCGGCGGCGCTCGGTGCCACCCTGCTCACCGGCGACCAGGCCGCGCTGGAGCGGGACGTGCTCGACTACGTGGTGGGCGCGGCGCACGTGCCCACCCTGCTCGACCATCTGACCGACGGGGCATTGATGATCACTCCCGGCGACCGGGCCGACCTGCTGGTGGCGGCGAGTGCCGCACACGTGGCCGGGCAGGTCTCGGTGGCCGGGCTGGTGCTCACCCTCGGCGAGCAGCCGGACCCGCGCGTGATGCGGCTCGTCGAAGGGCTGAACACCGGCCTGGCGGTGCTCTCCGTGACCAGCGACAGCTACGACACGGTCGCGGCGTCCAGCCGGATCGAGGGCCGGCCCAGCGTGGCGAACCCGCGCAAGGTGGAGGCCGCGCTCGGCGCCTTCGAACGCTGCGTGGACACCGTCGACCTGGCCCGCCGGCTGCGGGTCAGCCGCTCGGCACGGGTCACCCCGCTGATGTTCGAGAACGATCTGATCGACCGGGCCCGGGCGGAGCGCCGTCGGCTGGTGCTGCCCGAGGGCACGGAGTCCCGCATCCTGCGGGCGGCCGAGGTCCTGCTGCGCCGGGGCGTGGCCGACCTGACCCTGCTCGGCCGCCCCGACGACGTCGCCCGGCGGACCCGGGAGCTGGGCATCGACGTCGGCGACGCGCAGGTGGTCGACCCGGTGACCAGCGAGTGGCGGGACGAGTTCGCCACGGAGTACGCGAAGCTCCGCGCGCACCGGGGCCTGACGGTCGAGCTCGCACACGACATCGTGGCCCAGCCCAACTACTTCGGCACGATGATGGTGCAGACCGGGCGGGCCGACGGCATGGTCTCCGGCGCCACCCACACCACGGCGGCCACCATCCGCCCGGCGTTCGAGATCATCCGTACCGTGCCGGGCGTCTCGGTGGCCTCCAGCGTCTTCTTCATGCTGCTCGCCGACCGGGTGCTGGTCTACGGCGACTGCGCGGTGAACCCGGATCCGGACGCCGCCCAGCTCGCCGACATCGCCATCTCCTCGGCCGACACCGCCGCCCGGTTCGGCATCGAGCCCCGGGTGGCGATGCTGTCGTACTCGACCGGTGACTCCGGCTTCGGCGCGGATGTGGAGAAGGTCGCGGCAGCCACCAAGCTGGTCCGGGAGCGTCGGCCGGAGCTGCTGGTGGAGGGGCCGATCCAGTACGACGCGGCGATCGACCCGCAGGTCGCGGCCACCAAGCTGCCGGACAGCCCGGTGGCGGGGCGGGCCACGGTGTTCATCTTCCCGGACCTGAACACCGGCAACAACACGTACAAGGCGGTGCAGCGTTCGGCCGGCGCGGTGGCGGTCGGCCCGGTCATGCAGGGCCTGCGCCGGCCGGTGAACGACCTGTCCCGCGGCGCCACCGTGGCGGACATCGTCAACACCGTGGCGATCACCGCCATCCAGGCTGCCGTCGAGGAGTCCCGATGAGTCGCATCCTGGTCCTCAACTGCGGGTCCTCATCCGTCAAGTACCGGCTGTACGACGGCGACGAGGTCCGCGACAAGGGCACCGTCGAGCGGGTCGGCGAACCGGGCGGCGGGCCGGCCGACCACGAGAGCGCGGTCCGGGGGATCATCGAGCGGCTCGACCTGGACGGGCTGGCCGGGGTCGGGCACCGGGTGGTGCACGGCGGCCGGAGGTTCAGCGAGCCGGTGCTGCTCGACGACGCCGTGATCACCGCGATCGAGGACCTCGTCCCGCTCGCTCCGCTGCACAACCCGGCAAACCTGGCCGGCATCCGGGTGGCTCGGGAGGCGCTGCCGGACACCCCGCAGGTCGCCGTCTTCGACACCGCGTTCCATCACACGCTCCCCGAGGCCGCCGCCACCTACGCGATCGACCGGGAGACCGCCGAGCGGTACGGCATCCGCCGGTACGGCTTCCACGGCACCTCGCACGCGTACGTGTCGCGCCGCACCGCGGAGCTGCTGGACCGGCCGTACGCCGAGCTGAACACGATCACCCTGCACCTGGGCAACGGGGCGAGCGCCTGCGCGGTCCGGGGCGGCCGGAGCGTGGCCACCTCGATGGGCATGTCCCCGCTGGAGGGCCTGGTGATGGGCACCCGCAGCGGCGACCTCGATCCGACGGTCATCTTCCACCTGCGCCGGGAGGCCGGGATGACCGTGGACGAGATCGACGACCTCCTGAACCATCGCAGCGGCCTGCTCGGTCTGACCGGGGCCAACGACATGCGCGAGGTGCTCTCCCGCCGGGACGCCGGCGACCCGGCCGCCGCGCTCGCCTTCGACGTCTACTGCCGCCGGATCACCCGGTACGTCGGCGGGTACTACGCCCTGCTGGGGCGGGTCGACGCGGTCACCTTCACGGCCGGGGTGGGCGAACACGCCACGGCGGTCCGCGAGGCGTCGCTGGCCGGCCTGGAACGGCTCGGCATCAGCGTCGACCCGGCCCGTAACGCGGGCAGCGGCGACCGGGTGATCTCCCCCGCCGGGACTGAGGTCACCGTCTGTGTGATCGGCACCGACGAGGAACGGGAGATCGCCCGGGAGACCCGGGAAGTGCTCGGCTCCCGCGCCTGAGGCCCCACGCCCGGGCGAGGCGCCCGGTCCCGGCGGGGCGGACACAAGGCTGTCCATCGCCTACGAACTTGATGTCGTGGACGATTCGCCGGCCG
>NZ_JBJZOG010000051.1:0-48325 GCF_047200535.1 Micromonospora mangrovicola
CGTGACCACGAACGTTCGCGGTGTTGGGTCAGGCTGCGCGGGCGGCGGGTTGGCCCCAGCGTCGTTGGCGTTCGCTGCGGATGCGGGCGCGTTCGCGGCGTTGGGCGGCCAGGACGTCGGGGTGGCGGGCGTTGGCGTTGCGCCAGCGCAGGTAGGCCTGCAGTTTCCGGGTCAGGGCGGGATGGTTGGGGTGGTTCGAGCCGGCCATGACGAAGGTGCGTAGCGGCCCGAACTGGGCCTCGATCGGGTTGGCCCAGGAGGCGTAGGTCGGGGTGAAGCAGAGCTCGACCTTGTTGCGGGCCGCCCACTGGCGGATCTTCGAGCCCTTGTGCGCGGACAGGTTGTCCAGGATGACGTAGATCGGCGCCCCGTCCGGACGCGCGGCGCGGATCGACTTGAGGGCGGCGAAGGTGTTCGCGGCGCAATTACGGCATCGGACGGCGCCCCAGAGCTGGTCGTCGCCGACGGAGTAGCAGCCGTGGAACTGCCGGACGCCGTGCAGCTTGTGGTAGTTCGCGGGCAACCTGCGCGGATGCCCGGCCGGCGCCCACCCGGTGCCGGCCTGCGGGCGGATCACCAGGGGCCCGAACTCGTCGAAGGCGAACACCCGCTGCGGGAAGTGGCTGCTCACATGTTCGATCCGGGCGAGTTTGGCGTCGCGCTGCGGGTCGGTGGACTCCTTCCACGTCTTGGTCCGCTGGAAGGTGAGCTTGTGTCGGTGCAGGATCTGCCGCAGCCGTTGCCGCCCGATCCGGATCCGTCGAACGGAGTGAACGCGCAGGTGATCGGCGAGCTTGCGGATGCTCCAGCGGGTGAACGGCCGCCCCAACTTCTCGGGGCGGGTGTTGGCCGTCTCGACGATGAACTGCTCTTCGTCAGGACTGATCTGGCGGGGACGGCCACCCGCCCATCGAGGGTCCAGGCTGGCCATCCCCATCTCGTTGAACCGGTGAATGACCTGCCGGATCGTGTCCTCGCCAGCTTGAACCAGGCGGGCGATGGCCGGCACCGTGTTCCCGCCGGCCGAAGCGAGCACGACCATCGCCCGTCGCAGCCGGATCGGGGAACCGGTTCCCCGGCGGGTGATTCTGAGCAGCTGCTGACCTTCCTGATCACTCAGCCGCCGCACGCGTACAAGATCTGCCACCGCCACAGCTTGACCGGCACAACGCCGCCCGGCCGACAGGCCGCGCGGCGTGTCAACCAACACCGTGAACGTTCGTGGTCACGGCACTAGCAGCATCTCATGCAGCCGCTGCCACACCCCAGCCCGGTTCCACTCCTCCAGGCGCCGCCAGCAGGTCATCCCCGACCCGAACCCCAGCTCCTGGGGCAGGAACTCCCGCTGGATGCCGGTGTGCGGCACGAACAAGATCCCGCACAGCACCTGCCGGTCCGGGATCCGCTTACGCCCCGGATGCCGCGGATTGCGCACGGGTTTGGGCAGCAACGGCTCGATGCGCTGCCACAGCCCGTCCGGCACGATCCACGGCGGCTGCTCACCACGCCTCACGGCCCGACATCGTAGATCATCCTCTACAAGGGGCGGACGGCCTAGAGATCCTTTTGTTAGGAACTCTTTAGTGGAGGGGCGGATGACCTGAGCAGTCCCTCGAAGGCATCCGGTTCCTGGAACGCACCAGGCGCTGGCGAGTTCGCCGTACCCCCACTGCTCTGAACCGCCCCGGGGCAGGTAGAGATCCGAGAAACCCGGGGAACATCAGCCCCGGCGGTTCAGTTCCGCGGCCCGGCAGGGCCGTGAAGGCCCTGCCGGGGTGGTGCGGGTGAGGGTGTTTGTTAGTTGTAGCGGTTGAGGGGGTGAAATTTGTTGAAGGTCCATTCGGTTGGTGAGGACCATCCGTTGGACGGGGGGTTGAAGCCGCCGCTGGTGGTGCTGGGCCAGGTGAACATTCTGACGGTGCCGTTGCTGTAGCCGTGGAGGGCGGCGAGGTCGTCGCGGCCGTCGCCGTTGTAGTCACCGGAGACGATCTTCATGTTGGGGTAGTAGTAGTTGCCGGCTGTGGCTGCCCAGGACTTGACGGGGGCGTTGAAGAGGGGATCAAGCCGGACACCCTCACGACTTTGCCGGGCCCTGCGGCCCTGGGGCCGGCCTCGCTGTGACGCGCCGGATTCTGACGCTCTCCTTCTCACGCCACTGTCGGCGCTGTGGCGGGCAGGAGACGGTCAACCAGGCGGAGGGCGCCTGGCCGCGCCTCGGTTGCCCGCCTGAGCGGGGTCTGAAGACGAATGATGTGTCTCCTGATCAAGGAGTAGGCGCCGATTCCCGGCATGACGACCGCCGTGGATACCGACGACGCGGCGGTGGACTTCACGCCCCGCGAGGTGCTCCTCAGTGCCGAATCGCATGTGTGGTCCTGCCTGGCCGAAGGCGAGGTGCGGGAGATGGGGCGCTTCCTCGCGCCGCGGGAGACTGGACCTGCTCTGACGGGTGACCCGCCGCGGCCGGCGGGACCTCGGCCGATGCATAACTTGCCGGCCTGGACGGCGTGCTCACCGACCTCCTCGCGGAGGCGGACCCGGCGCTGAGTCTCGATGATCGGCTTGGTCGGCCGGCGGGACGACCACAAACGGCAGAGCTTCGTGAACCAGCTCTAACTCGCGCTGTTCGCCTGGATCAAACGCAACCCGGCCGGGACCGTCCGCTCGGTGGCCTGTTTGTCATGGATGAGGCGCAGGCCCTCGCTCGGTCGAGGGCCTCGACCCCCTGCACCGAGAGCACGCTCGCCCTCGCCTCGCAAGTACAGGCTCGGCCTGGTCTTCGCCCCGCAGGCGCCGAAGAGGTTGCACAACCGCGTGGCCGGGAAGGCGGTGACGCAGTTCTTCGGCCAGCTCAACAGTCCCAGGTCGACGGCGAGGGTACTCGCCCGCGACAACGGCAGCGACATCCCGGACATCGCTCGCCTCGGCCGGGCCAGTTCAAGGCCGCCATCGAAGGCGGCTCCGAGCTCAGGAAGGTCCAGACGCCGCTGTGCCTGACGCACCAACCGCGAAGCCCGCAGACTAACGAGGAGGTCATCGACCGGGCCCGGCGGGCCAGTGACCGCAGCCGCGTCGGCGACCGGCCGTGGCGGACTCCACGACCGAGGCCGCCCGGCGCGGGGTGCGTCGTCGGCGTGCGCCCGCACGACGCGCCCCGCGCGGCCAGATGGCCCGCGCTTAGGCGACCATGGTGGTCGGCCGGGTGTCCGGCGCGGCGATCTGGACCGCCTCGGCCGCCGAGTCGTCGAGTTCGACGTGTGCGCGCCGCTCGGCCTCGACCCGGGCCAGGTACGCCTCGATCTCCTCCTCACGCCGCTGCTCGTCCCAGCCAAGCACGTCGGACACGAGGTCGGCGACCGCCCGCGCGGTCTCGGTGCCGCGGTGCCCCTCCTCGATGGAGATCCGCGACCGGCGGGCCAGCAGGTCGTCTAGGTGGAGGGCGGACTCGTGGGTGGCGGCATAGCGGAACTCGGCCCGCAGGTAGCGCTCGGCGCCGGGCACCGGCAGCAGCAGCGACGGGTCGTCCGCCCCGGCGGCCAGCACCTCGCCGATCAGTGAGCCGTACCTGGCGAGCAGGTGCCGGACCGTCCAGGTGGGCAGCCCGTGACGCTCGGCCAGGAGCGTGACTTGGTTGCGCAGCGCCGGATATCCTTCCGCCCCGAGCAGCGCGATCCGGTCGGTGACGGTCTTCGGCAGCGGCCGGTCGAGGTCCACCGCCGCGGCATCCACCGCGTCCGCCGCCATCACCCGGTACGTCGTGTACTTGCCGCCGGCCACCGAGATCATGCCCGGCTGCGTCCGGGTCACCACATGTTCCCGGGACAGTTTGGTGGTGTCCTCGCTCTCCCCGGCCAGCAACGGCCGCAGTCCGGCGTAGACGCCCTCGATGTCGTCCCGCGTCAGGGGCGTGGACAGCACCTCGTTGACGTGCCCGAGCAGGTAGGAGATGTCCGCCTCGGTCGCCGTCGGGTTTGCCTTGCCCAGCTCCCACGATGTGTCGGTGGTGCCGACGATCCAGTGCGCACCCCATGGGATGACGAACAGCACCGACCGTTCGGTGCGCAGGATCAGCCCGGTGCTGGAGTGGATCCGGTCCCGGGGCACCACAATGTGCACGCCCTTGGAGGCGCGGACGTGGTACTGCCCGCGTCGACCGGCCAACCGGTGTAGCTCGTCGGTCCAGACACCGGCGCAGTTGATGACCACGGTCGCCGATACGTCGTGGTGCTCGCCGGTTTCCACGTCCCGTACCCGGGCGCCGATGATCCGGTCGCTGGACCGGCGGAACTCCACCACCTCTGCGGAGTTGAGCACGGTGGCACCGTAGCTGGCCGCGGTGCGCGCCACGGTCAGCGTGTGTCGTGCGTCGTCGACCTGGGCGTCGAAGTAGCGGATGGCCCCGACGAGGGAGTCCGAGCGCAGCGACGGGCACAGGCGGCGGGCGGCGGTACGCGACAGCTGCTGGTGTCGGGGCACCGAGCGCTTGCCGGCCATGGTGTCGTAGAGGGTCAGCCCCGCGGTGACGTACGGCCGCTCCCACACCCGGTGCCGCAGCGGGTAGAGGAACGACACCGGCGTCACCAGGTGCGGCGCGATCCGGGTGAGCATCAGCTCCCGTTCCCGCAGCGCCTCCTTGACCAGCGAGAAGTTCAGTTGCTCCAGGTAGCGCAGGCCGCCGTGGAACAGCTTGCTTGACCGGGACGAGGTGCCGGCCGCGAAGTCCTTGGCCTCCACCAGCGCGACCTTCAGGCCCCGGGTGGCCGCGTCCAGCGCCACCCCGGTGCCGGTGACTCCGCCGCCTACCACAAGGATGTCGAACTGCTCGGAGCCGAGCCGCCGCCAGTTCGCGGCACGTTCCGCCGGTCCGAGCCGGGCCGTGTCAATCATGTGCCTACCTTCCGCTCCAGTTCAACGATCGATTGACGGCTTCCCGCCAGGTGACCCGCTGGCCCTCCCGCCAGGCGAGGTCGCGCTGCGGCGTGAAGCGGGCACCCGGGCGCCAGTGCCGGCGCAGCGTGTCCAGGTCCGGCCACACCCCGACGGCGAGGCCGGCGGCATACGCTGCCCCCGCCGCGGTCGTCTCGATGTTCTCCGGCCGCACCACCGGGATGCCGAGCTGGTCGGCCTGGATCTGCAACAGCAGGTCGTTTGCGGCCATGCCGCCGTCCACCGGCAGCTCGTCCAGCTCCATCCCGGTGTCCGTGCGCATCGCCTCCAGCACGTCGCAGGTTTGCGCCGCCGCCGCCTCCAACGCGGCCCGCGCCAGGTGCCGGCGGTCGGCGTACCTGGTCAGGCCGACGATGGTGCCCCGCGCGTCCGGGCGCCAGTGCGGCGCGAACAACCCGGAGAACGCCGGCACCACGTATACCCCGCCGTTGTCGTCAACCTGCCGGGCCAGCACCTCGACCTCGTCGGCGCTGCTGATGACGCCCAGGTTGTCGCGCAGCCAACTGACCAACGCGCCGGTGACCGCGATCGAGCCTTCCAGCGCGTACACCGGATCGTGGCCGGCCTGCTGGTAGGCGACCGTGGTGATTAGCCCGTGCCGCGACGGCACTGCGTCGCCACCCGTGTTGAGCAGCACGAACGAGCCCGTTCCATACGTGTTCTTCGCCTCGCCGGCGGCGAACCGGGTCTGCCCGAACAGGGCAGCCTGCTGGTCACCGAGGATGCCACCGATCGGCACGCCGGGCAGCGGGCCGTCCGGGTCCCCGTGGCCGAGTGTCCCGATCGACGGGCAGATCTCCGGCAGCATCCGCGGTGGCACCCCGATCTCGGCGGCGATGTCGACGTCCCAGGAAAGCGTGGTCAGGTCCATCAGCAGAGTGCGGGAGGCGTTCGTGCCGTCGGTGACGTGCCGCCCGCCCGAGACACCGCCGGTCAGATTCCACACCAGCCAGCTGTCCACCGTGCCGGCAGCCAGTTCCCCCCGCTGCGCCGCGTCCTGGGCACCGGGCACGGCGTCTAGGATCCAGCGGATCTTTGGCGCCGAGACGTACGTGCTCAGCGGCAGCCCGGTGCGCGAGCGGTAGCGGTCCGCGCCGGCCGGTCCGGCCAGCCGGCGGCACAGCTCGTCGGTGCGGGTGTCCTGCCAGACGATTGCCCGGTGCACCGGACGTCCGGTCCGGCGGTCCCACACCACCACGGTCTCCCGCTGGTTGGTGATGCCCACGGCGGCCAGGTCGGCCGGGGTCCGGCCGGCCCGGTCGAGCACACCGGCGATCACCGCGCAGGTGTTCGCCCAGATCTCCTCCGGGTCGTGTTCCACCCAGCCGGGCCGGGGAAAGTGTTGCCGGTGCTCGACCTGTGCCGTGGCCGTTGGCCGGCCGTCGGCGTCGACCAGCAGCGCGCGGGTGCTGGTGGTGCCCAGGTCGAGGGCGAGGACGAGGTTTCTCACAGCTGGACCACACCCTTTCCGACGGTGATGGCCGCGCCGGCGAGCGCGAGGATCACCACGGCCTGCCGGGCCCGCTGCGCGGGCACTCGGCCGGCCAGCCGGTCACCGGCGACGACGCCGACGAGCAGCGCGGCCCCGACGGCCACCCACCCGGCGGGGGGTAGCGACGGCGGCGCGCCCTTGGCCGCCAGCGATGCGGCGCCGAGGGCGGCGAAGACCAGCTGGGCGGTGGCGGCGAAGGACCGTTGCGGCCAGCCGGTGGAGATCGCGTACACGGTGAGCGCCGGGCCCCCCACCCCGGCGGTGACGTTCATGAAGCCCGAGCCGGCCCCGGCCAGCAACGCTCCTCGCCGGCCGCCGGTGGCTGCACCGGAGGTCTCGCCGGGCCGACGGAACCGGGCGGCGACGAGCACGGCGGCCAACGCCAGCAGCACCAGCCCGCCGACCAGCACGGCCAGCAGTGGAGCGGCCAGGTGGCGGGCCACCCACGCGCCGGCCGGTACGGTCAGCAGCGCCGGCACCAGCAGCCGTCCGGCCCGGCCGGTGTCCACGTCGCGCCACACCTGGACGAGCACCACCAGCGCGGTGACCATGCCGCACGCGTTCACCAGGAGCACCCCGTTGAACGGGTCGGTGAGCAGCACGATGAACGGCGACGCGACCAGCGCGAACCCGAGCCCGGTGATGCGCTGAGTGCCAGCGCCGACGAGGACCGCGGCGGTCAGTCCTGCCAGATGTCCAGCGGTCACGGCAGTCACGGGCGCCAGGCGAGGTACCGCACGTCGGTGAACTCGGCCAGCCCTTCGGCGGCGCCCTCCCGGCCGATCCCGGCCTGTTTGACCCCGCCCATCGGGGCGTACGCCACGGACGGCAGTGGGTCGTTGGCACCGAGGATGCCGACCTGCATGCGGTCCGCCATCCGCCAGATCCGGCCGGCGTCGCGGCTGTAGACGTAGCCGGCCAGGCCCACCTCGGGCACGTTGGCCATGGCGAGCGCCTGCTCCTCGGTGCCGAACCGGAACACCCCGGCGGCCGGGCCGAACACCTCCTCCCGGGCCAGGCCCATCTGCTCGGGCACGTCGGCCAGCAGGGTCGGCGCGAGGTAATGGCCACCCGTCGGCACCGCCCGGTCGGCGGTGAGCCGCCGGGCGCCGGCCGCGAGCGCCTCGTCCACCAGCGCGGTGACCGCCGCCACCCGGTCGGCGTCGATGACCGGGCCGAGGTCCGGGCAGGGCTCCGCCGACCCGTCGCCGATGGTCAGGGCGTCCAGCCGTGCGGCCAGCCGGTGCGCGAACTCGTCGTACACCCGCTCGTGCACCACGAATCGGTTCGCCGCCACGCAGGACTGCCCGGTGTTACGGGTCTTCGCCAGCACCGCGCCCTCGACGGCGGCGTCGAGGTCCGCGTCGTCGAAGACCACGAACGCGGCGTTCCCACCGAGTTCGAGCAGAGGGCGCACGATCCGGCGGGCGGCACCGGCCATGATCTGCCGGCCGACCCCGGTGGAACCGGTGAAGGTGACCACCCGCACCGCCGGATGGTCGAGCAGTGCCCCGGTGGTCTCCGCCGCCGGCCCGTGCACCAGATTGACCACCCCGGGGGGCAGGCCCGCGTCGGTGAGCGTGCGGATCAATTCGGTGATCGCCAGCGGTGCCTTCTCCGAGACTCGAGCCACCACCGAACAGCCGGCGGCGAGCGCCGGGGCCAACTTGCGAGCCTGGATCGAGCAGGGGAAGTTCCACGGGGTGAGGCTGGCCACCACCCCGGCCGGCCGGCGCAGGGTCAGCTGCCGCCGGCCGGGCTGTTCGCTGGTGAGCAGGTCACCGTGCGGACGCCGCGCCTCTTCTGCGAACCAGCGGAAGTACTCGGCACTGAAGGCGACCTCGGCGAGCGCCTCAGGCAGCCGCTTGCCTGACTCCCGGGCGAGTAGTTCACCGATCGTATGCTGGCGTTCATCGATCAGCTCCGCCGCACGTCGCAGCAGGTCGGCGCGGGTACGAGCCGGCGCGTCACCCCATTCACCGAGCGCGGCCGCGGCGGCGTCGGCGGCGGATCGCGCCCAGCGCCGCGCGTCGTCGACGTCGCCCCACCCGATCCGGCCGACCACGCTGCCGTCCGCCGGGTTGGTGACGTCGAGGTGCTGGTCGGGGCTGTGCCAGGTCCCGTCGATGAGCATGGTCCCCGGGCTGTTCACGAGGTTCCTCCTTCAGCCGATGAGCAGATCGGGTCGGGTACGGCCGGCGACGGTGACCGCCGGCCACTCGGGGTCGTGCACCAGCGTCTGCGGCCCGTCGGCGACGACCAGGCAGGTGTCCTCGACCTTCCAGCCGCCACCGGACGGGTTCCACGCCACCACGCTGTGCTCCGCGATGACGTCGGTGGCGCCCGGGTGCGCGGGGTACTCCCGGGGCTGCCAACCGGAGAAGCCGCCCTGGTGGTGGCGGTGCCACTCGGTGGGCGAGAAGCCGTGCGCCGGGTAGCCGCCGGTGCCGGCGGTGAACGCCTGGCCGATCCGGGCGCCGACCCGGGTGGCGTCGAGGAACGCGGCCTCCACGTCGAGCAGCCGCCGGTAGGTCTCGCGTCGCACGACGTCGGGCGGGGCGAAGCAGCGGATCCGGGTGACCGAGGCGATCAGGCCGTCGCGCCGGGCGCAGCAGACCAGCATCACCTGGTCGGTCATCGTCGCGGTGGTGGGCAGCGGGTGGCGGTGCCGGTCGCCACGCCCGTCGGCGGCCACGAACAGGGCGACCGGATCGAGCTCTCGCACCAGCAGTTCCTCGGCCAGCACCGCGGCGGCGGCGTACTCGGTCATGCCGGGCCGGCACCGACCGGCGGCCACGGTCGTGGCCCGCGCCGCGTCCGCGCAGACTCCGGCCAGCGTCTGCGCCTGGCCGGGAGTGAGCTGGCGGCGGGTGGCGGCGATCTCCGTTCGCACGTCGGTCATGCCGGCGACCGGCCGGTCCGACCCGACGGTCGGTCCCACCGGCAGCGCCGAGGTCCGCTGCGACCACCAGGGCAGCACGGCCCAGTCCAGCGGTACGCCGACGAGTTCGGTGTCGCGCAGCCGGGGCGCCTCGATCGAGTTGGTCACGGCGGTGAGCCGGGCGCCCCCGTCGTGCGGCTCCACCACGATGTCCATGCAGGACGTGTCGAGGGTCTGCGGGACGTGGCTGCGCGCACCGGTGAGCCAGCTGATCGTCGCCGGTTCGCGCAGCACCAGCGTGTCCAGGCCGCGCACCCGGGCCAGCGCGGCGAGCCGGGCGAGTTTCTCGGCGATGTCACCGGTGTGGGCGTCCACCCGGCCCGACTCGTCGGGGCGGGCCGTCGTCGGTCGCTCAGTCATGGCGGACGATCTCCGTCCGGATCGGTTGCCCACCGGTCGCGGTCACGCGAGTCTCGCGGATCGACACCGTCGTGTCGGTGCCGTCGAAGCCGGTCAGCCGCGCCTCGCGGTCGCCGGTGCCGTAGACGTGCAGGGTCCACGGCAGGCCGACCAGGTCGTCGGTGCGCCGGAACCGGTCCGGCAGCTCGATGCGGGGCAGCACCGCACCGCCACGCACCAGCACCGGCATCCGCTCCAGCGGCACCACGGTGGTGTGCCATCCGGGGCCGGGGTAGCGCTCGCCGGTGAGCAGGTCGAACCAGTCACCACCGGGCACATGGAACCGGCGGGGGACAGCCGCCTCACCGTCGTCGAAGATCGGCGCGACCAGCAGGTCGGCACCGAGCAGGAACTGTCCGTCCAACCCGGCGGCTACCGGGTCGTGCGGGTGGTGCAGCGCGTACGGGCGCAGCATCGGCCAGCCCTGGGCGGCCGACTCGGTGGCCACCTGCCACAGGTATGGCAGGAGCGAGTAGCGCAGCCGGATCCAGTCGCGGCTGATTGCCAGTGCCCGTTCACCGAACTGCCAGGGCTCCCGGGGCCGCAGCCCGTGCGCCCGCATCAGTGGTGAGAAGGCGCCGAGCTGGGTCCAGCGGACGTACAGCGCCGGGGTGAGTTCCGGGCCGAAGAAACCACCGATGTCGTGGCTCCAGAAGCCGGGTGCGGACAGCGCGTACGACAGGCCGCCGCGGACGGTCGCGCGCATTCCGGCCACGGTGGACTCGGCGTCACCACCCCACTGGCCAGGGTAGCGCTGCGAGCCCGCCCACCCGGATCGGCCCCAGACCAGCGGCGCACGGCCGGTCCGTTCGGCGATCACCGCGCTGACCGCGCCGTTGTAGCGCAGCGGGTAGAGGTTGTGGGCGTGCTGGGGCGGGGTGCCGTCGGCCAACGCCACGTCGTCCGGCAGCCCCTCGCCGAAGTCGGTCTTGAACACCGCGACCCCGTCGGCGAGGAAGTCGGTGTGCAGGTTCTGCCACCACCGGCGGGCCTCCGGGTTGGTGAAGTCGATCAGTGCTCGGGGTCGGCCGTCCGGCGTGGGTGTGCCGCGCAACCGGGCGATGTCGCCGGCGGTGTCCCGGACGAGGTAGCCGCGGTCCTGCGCCTCGACGTACCGGGGGGAGGCCGGGTCGAGGTAGGGCAGCTCCCAGACCGACAGCCGGCACCCGAGCCGGTCCAGCGCCGCCACGAACTCGGCCCGGTCACCGAACCGATCGGTGTTCCAGATGAAGTCGGTGTTCAGCCGGTCCACCACCAGCCAGTCCGGATCCAGGTGCAGCACGTCGCAGGGTACGTCGTGCTCGGCCATGCCCCGGGCCACCTGCTCCATCTCGGCACGGGAGTGGTAGCGGCAGCGGCCCATCCAGTAGCCGAACGCCCACAGCGGCGGACGGGGCGGTCGGCCGGTCAGCGCGGTGTAGTCACCGAGCCGAACGCCGGGGTCTGGGTCGGCGCAGACGTACAGGTCGAGGGCCTCGTCATCGGCGGTGAGGGCCAGCACGCTGGGTCGGGTGTGCCCGACGTCCGCGGTGACCGTCGCGCCGGTGTTGAGAAAACCGGTGTAGCCGGCGGTGGAGTGCCACACCGGTACCGGCTTGTACGCCCTGCCGGTGCCGGTGCCGAGCGCGTCCTCGACCCGCAGCCGCAGGTGCTGCCCATTCTTGACCAGCCGTCCGAACTGCTCACCGAAGCCGGTGATCTCCTCCTCGGGCCCGAGCTCGCAGTGCAGCGTGGTGCCGCCGTCGCCGTCGGCGAGCACCGGGGGCGCCATCGGGAAGCCGGCCACCTGACGCAGCCGTTCGGCGGTGCGCAGCACGGTGCGGCCGTCGGCGCCGAGCACCTCGATCGCGAACGGGAACCGGGTGAGCCGCACCCTGACCGATCCGGTGTGGACGTTGACGTGGCCGTCGTCCTCGGTGATGTCGGGCTCGACCGGCTCCGGGCACGCGTCCGTGACGATGCCCAGCCAGGTCGCCTCCTCGTCCCACACCCGCGCGCCGTCCGGCGCGGCCGTGATCCGGACCGTACGGGGTCCGGCGACGGACACCCGGACCCGCCAGGGCCGGCTGCTCAGCGGCGGCAGCCGCAGCTCGGGCAGGTTGGGCATGGTGGTCTCCACGCCCTGGTCGGTGACGGGCTCCCCGGTCAGCCAGCCAGGGGTGCCGGGCAGCCGTACCGCCGGATGGGCGTCGACCTCCAGCAGCACCGATGCGCCCTCCCGGCGGACCGCGCGGACCCGGCGAAGGATCTCGGTCATCGGCTCAGGCCCGCCGCCGCGTCATCGCCTCGTCCACCACATCGCCGAGGTGGCGCAGCCGGTCCACGGCGTGGGTACGCAAGCTGGCCGGCACGTCGTCGGCCCCGATGCAGGACGCCCACACGGCGCGGCCGGCCAGGAAGCCGGAGGCCCCCGCGGCGCACGCCAGCCGGACGGCGTCGGGGAACCTGTCCTGCGGTACGCCGGAGGAGAGCACCACCCACGGGCCGGTCACGCTCTCGCTGATCTGGGCGCACCGCCGCCGGATCTCGTCCGGGTCGCCCTGGCCGCGCAGCGGCACCTCCGCCTTGTACAGGTCGGCGCCGAGTGATCCGAGTTCGACCGCGGCGGCCAGCACACCCTCGTCCCAGTCCCAGGCCCGGCCGTCCAGCGGCTTGCGGGAGACCGGCTCGATGATGCTGACCAGGCCGGCTTCCCGGCACCGGGCGACGAATCGGTGCACCATGTCGACGCGGGGGGCCGGGTCGGTGTCCGGCCGCCAGAGCACGAGCAGCTTCATGGCCACCGCACCCTGGTCACGGACCCGTTCGGGCACCACCTCGGGGTCGATGCCCACCTCACCGACGAGTTCGCCGTGGGCCGGGTGGAACCGGTCCGCCGCCGCGATCAGGGCGCAGCCGGGTGCGACCGCACGCTCGGCGACCACCCGGTCGAACGCGAACTGCCGGTCGACCAGGACGGCCGACGCGTACGGGGTGAGGGTCCGGGTGGCGACGAGCTTGAAGGCGGTCACCTGTTCGTCGCTGACCGGCTCGGTCTGGTGTTCGGCGAACATCGCCCGCATCGCCTCGCGCTGGTCGACGGCGAGCATGGCGTAGCCGCCCGACGGTCGGCGCAGCGCGGACAGGTCCACGGTGGCGGACCCGCCGTCCACCGCACTGGTTTCGGTTTGCGGCTGCGGGGCCCACAAAGCCGGTTCACTCCTCACGCGTGCTCCTCTGGTCGATCAGTGCGGTCAGCAAGCAGGGTGGCCCGCACCTCGGCGTCGTTCGGGATGGCCGACCGGCCGTCGATCCCCTGGCAGGACAGCGCGGCGGCGACGTTGGCGTAACGCAGGCACTCGGTCAGGGGCAGGTCGCGGACCCAGGCCGCGAGCAGGGCGCCGTGGAACACGTCGCCGGCGCCCAGCGTGCTGACCACCTCGACCGAGAGGCCGGGCGCGGTGACCAGCGGGGTGCCGGCCCGGGCGGCGACCGAACCGTCCGCCCCTCGGGTGGCGACCACGGTGGTGGCGCCGTCGGCCAGCGCCGCGTTCAGCAGGTCGGTGACCGGCTGGATGCCGTACCGGCCGGCGAGCGACTCGACCGTGGGCACGTAGAGGTCGACGTCGCGCAGCCGCAGGCGCTCGATCGGGTTGCCGCCGTCGACGGAGACACCCGGGCGTCGGCCGGGCGGGAGACGGTCGAGCAGTGCCCGGGCCGCCGGCCAGCCCCGGTGGTCGACGTGCAGCCAGGCGCCCTCGGCCATCCGGTCGAGCAACCGGGGGTGGTCGGCGGGGTCGAGCGGTGCGACCGCCCGGGTGCAGATGGCCCGGGTGGCGCGGGCGCGGTCGATGACCACCACGCTGGCCTGCGACGGTTGTCCGGCCACCACGCGCAGGCCGGAGATGTCCACGCCCTCGGCGCGGAGCCCGGCGGCGATCCGTTCGCCCTCCTCGTCGTCGCCGACCGTTCCGACAAAGGCGCTCGGCGCGCCGAGCCGGGCCGCCGCGACGGCGGCGGTGGCGGCCGGTCCGCCGCCGGCGTAACGGACCGCGTGGGCGGTCTGCCGTTCGTTCGGGCCGGGGAAGTGGTCGACGACGGTGATTGCGTCATAGGTCGCCGCACCGGCGAACACGATCAGGGGCAGGGGATCGGTACTGACCATCCGGACCTCCTCGCGGCGCGACGTGCCGGCCAGCCGGCGGTGTGCGATGACCGACGAACCGTGTTAGAAACCAAACATACCGCTGTTGGAAAGTCAACGCGCACGCCGGCTACCCAACAGGCTCCGGGACCGGGGAGGCGAGCTGGGTCAGGTGGCGACGTGTACTGATACGTCGGCTTCGCGCAGTCGCCGAGCGGCGGCGACCGGTGGTTCCTGATCGGTAATCACCATGGACAGCCGGTCCAAACCGCACATGCGTACCGGAGCCGACGTCTGGAACTTGCTCGAATCGACCACCAACACCACCTCGTCGGCGGCCTCCATCAGGGCGTCCTTGGTCGGCCGCTCGATGTCGGTGGCGACGTAGACGCCACGTTCGTCGATCGCGGCGGCGCCTAGGAAGTAGGTGCGGGCCCGGATCAGGCGGGCGCCGGCCACCGTCATCGGACCGACGAACGCCTGGCTGGCGGACATCAGGTCGCCGCCGAGCCCGACCACCCGGGCTCCGGGTCGATTGAGCAGCAGCGCGACCACCGGCACGGAGTGGGTCACGATTGAGCCGGAGAACTCGGCCGGCAACGCCCTGGCCACCTCGAACGCCGTTGAGCCGGAGTCGACGATGATCGCGTCCCCGGCCTTGGCCAGGGTGGCGGCGTGCCTGCCGATGGCCCGTTTGGCCTCGGCGTTCTTGCCGGCACGGGTGTCATAGGCGGGGTCCATGCCGTTGTCCCGCCGCAGGCTCACCCCGCCGCGGACGAGGCGGACCTCCGCGGTTTCGGCCAGCCGCCGCAGGTCACGCCGCACGGTCATGTCGGAGACGCCGAGATCCCGGCTGAGGTCGGCGATGGACAGGAACCCGGTGGAGCGTAGTGCCTCAAGGATCTGCGCTCGTCGCTGTGGTGCGGATTCGTACTCGAACGGACCCAGCTTGGTCACGTAAACCTCCCGAGGGTCGAGGCGAAATGGTATCGAGCAACCTGTTGACTTCGCAACATCCGTTGGTAATGTCTGCACATCCGCTGCCGGCTTGGCAACAAGGAGGCGAACTGTGGCCCTGCATTCGACCATCGGTGGCCCCGTCCATCGGCGACAGGATGGCCGTCGATGACCAGGGTTCTGCTGATCGCCACGGCCCGTCCGACCTTCGCGGTCGACGTGGCGGCCGAGCGCGCCAAGGCCGCGCGGGAGACCCTGGTCGCCCTCGGCGCCGAGGTCATCGGACCGGACGGACTCGTGATGACGCCGGAGGATGTCGCCGCCGCCTGCCGGTACCGCACCGATGACGTCGACCTGGTCATCAACGCCTGCGCCTCGTTTTCCGACGCGACGCCCGTGGCGGAGCTCTACGCCGACCTGCGCCGCCCGGTGCTGCTGTGGGCGTTCCGCGAACCCGGCCCGGTGGGTGACCGGCTCTGGCTGAACTCGTTGTGCGGCGCCAACCTCTTCGGTCACGCACTGACCGGTGCCGGCGGCGAAGCCCGGCTGCTCTACGGCGATCCGGACGAGCCGGCCGTGCACGCGATGCTGACCCGGGCGCTCGCCGGTGACCTGCCGCCCGTACCGGCGCTGCCCGCCGTACAGCGTGAGCGGGCGCCGCTCGACGAGACCCGCGAGCACCTCGAACGGCTGCGCGGCCGGCGGATCGGCCTCGTCGGCGCGGCCCCGGCGGGCTTCACCCCCTGCGAGTACGACGCCGACCTGGTCAGCGGCCTGTTCGGAGTAGACATCGCCGAGCTGTCCGTGGACGAGTGCTTCGCCCTCGTGAACGCGGTCGACCCGGTCGAGCGCGACAGCGAGCGGCTCGCCGCCGCCACCGCCCAGCCGAGCCTCGACGCGCTCGACCCCGATCAGGTACGCCGATCCGCGGCGGTGACCGCGGCGCTGCGGGACTGGGCCGGTGGGCAGGCGCTGGCCGGCCTGGCGGTGCGGTGCTGGCCCGAATTCCCGAACCGGCTCGGCGTCTGCCCCTGCGCGTCGCTGTCCCGGCTTGCCGACGAGGGCACCGCCACCGCCTGCGAGCGCGACGTCTACGGGCTGCTCACCATGCTGTTGCTGGAGACTCTCGGCGCCGGCACGACCTACCTGGTCGACACCGTCGACCTTGGCGCCGCCCGCAACGTGGTCCGGTTGTGGCACTGCGGATCGGCGGCGACCTCGCTGGCGGCGGACCCGACCGAGGCGCGGCGGGAGGTGCACTGCAATCGCCGCATCGGCGTGGCAGGCAACTTCCCGCTGCGCACCGGGCCGGTGGTGTTGGCCCGGCTGACCGACGACCCGGCCGAGCCGGGGCGCCTGCGGCTGCTCGTCGCCGCCGGCGAGTCGCTGCCGGCGGCCAACCGGTTCCAGGGCAACACGGCCGAGGTTGCCCTGACCGTGCCGGCCGAGCCGTTTGTCACCGCGTTGGTGACCGGCGGCTTCCCGCATCACACGGTCCTCGCCTGGACCGACATTCGGCCTCGACTCCGGGCCGCCGCGGACCTGCTCGGCATCCCGGTCATCGAATGGTGAAACTCCTCTGATCCCACCACCCACCCCCGTCCCGAGGAGGAACACGAATGAGCGACAGTGCACGCCTCACCAGGCGAGGTTTCCTCTCCCTCGCCGGTGCAGCGTCCACCGCGGCAGCCCTGTCCGGCTGTGGTCTGTTGGGCAACAAGAGTAGCGGTGACGGCAAGACCATCAACTTCTATCACTGGCGGGCCGAGGACAAGAGCGTCTTCGACTCGCTCATCGCGAAGTTCAAGGAAGCCAACCCCGGCTACGACGTGACCATGACGATCCTGCCGTCCCAGGACTACCAGTCGACCGCGTTGCAGAAGTTCAAGAACGGCGGCTCGGTCGGTGACGTGTTCACCGCCTTCCGCGGCGCGCAGTTCGAGCAGATCGCGAAGGCGAACGCCTTCACCGACCTGTCGGGCCAGGACTATCTGAAGAACTACGTGCCGGCGCTGATCGAGGCCGGCGCGAAGGACGGCCGCCAGCTCGGTCTGCCGTACCAGCTCGTCTACAACATGCCGCTCTACAACGTCGACATGTTTACCAAGGTGGGCGTTACTGAGCTGCCCAAGGACTGGCAGGGCTTCCTCGACCTCTGCGACAAGCTGCGGGGCCTGGGCGTCGCGCCGATCGCGTTCCCCGGCGGCGACGCCGCCAACGCGGGTCAGCTGCTGAACTGCATGGTGATGAACGAGATGCCCAGCGACGACGGGTTCGCCAAGATCGAGTCGGGCGAGGCCAAGGTCACCGACGACTGGTTCCTCCGGGTGCTGACCCGCTACCAGGAGTTGGTCGCGGCCAAGGCATTCCAGGACGGGGTTACCGGAACCAAGACCGACCAGGCCATCGCGATGTTCGCCCAGGGCAAGGCCGCGATGCTGCCGACCGGCACCTTCCACATGGGGCCGGCCCGCAAGCAGGGCGCCACCTTCAAGATGAACCTGATCGGCCCGATCACCACCACCGCCGACAAGGTCAAGTACGAGGGCATCCACAACGCGACGTTCATCCTCGGTATCAATGCCAAGTCGGACAACAAGGACGCCGCGCATCGCTGGGTCCGGTTCCTGTCGGAGAAGGCGAACGCCGAGACGTACGCCAACGGCACCGTCCAGCACCTCACCGTGCAGGACCTGAACTACAGCAACGAGGACCTTGAGGCGACGGCTGCCTGGACCACGCGCAAGACCCTGCTCGCGCCCCGGTTCCAGTTCAACGACCTGGACATGCGTAACGCGACCGAGAACGCCGCCACCCGGGTGGTGGGCGGGGCCGACCCGCGGGAGGCCGCCGCGCAGGCCCAGAAGATCATCGACCAGAAGCGCGCGTCGAAGTGACCAGCGCGACCAGCACCCGGTTGCCGGGCCAGCGCGGGGACAGCACCCCGCGGCTGGCCCGGCCCGGCCGGCGTCGTCGGGTACGCAGGCCGAACTGGCCGCTGTTCGCCTTCGCGTTCCCGGCGCTGGCCCTGTATCTGGTGTTCTTCATCTTCCCGACCTTGCAGGCGTTCCAGTTCGCCACCAGCAACTGGGACGGCACCAGCGACACGTACGACGTGGTTGGCGCGAAGAACTTCGTCAACCTGCTCACCAACGACGACCGGTTCGTCAGCGCGTTGACCAACAACCTGAAGTTCCTGCTCGTCGTCGTGGCGTTCCAGAGCGTCTTCGCGTTGCTCTTCGCCATGTTCCTGGTCAAGAACACGCGTACGTCGATCCTTCTGCGCGCCCTGTACTTCTTCCCGACCGTGCTGTCGTCGGTTGCGGTCGGCTTCATCTGGAGCTTCGTCTACAACTCGCCGGACGGGCTGCTCAACCAGACGCTGCGCGTGATCGGCCTGGGCGGACTCCAGCAGGCATGGCTCGGCAGCCCGCAGTGGACGATCGTCTTCGTGGGCTTCGCCCAGGTGTGGGCGCACACCGGGCAGATGCTCGTGGTCTTCGTCGCCGGCCTCCAGCAGATCCCTCGCGAGCTATACGAGGCGGCCGAAACCGACGGAGCGTCCCGGTGGGCCCGGTTCCGCTACGTGACTTGGCCGATGGTGGCGCCGGCCACGGCGATCGTGGTCGCCTACACCACCGTGCAGTCGTTCAAGGCGTTCGACATCATCGGCGCCCTGACCAGCTTCGACGACTTCAAGACACAGATCCTCACCACCCAGATCTATCTCACCGCGTTCCAGAACGCTCGGTTCGGCTACGCCGCCGCGGAGTCGATCCTGCTTGTGCTGCTGATCGTCGTGATCACCTGGACCCAGCGACGGCTGGTCCGGGCGTCACGGGTCGAGGAGTGAGGGGGGAGACCATGGGGTTCCGGCTGACCCGACGGGTCCTGCTTGCCGTGTACGCGGCGTTGATCATCGTTCCGCTGCTGGTGGTCGTCTTCGGCACGTTCAAGACGAGCGAGGAGATATTCCGGCAGCCCTTGTCGCCGCCGATGGCGCCAAGCCTGGACAACTACCGTCAGATCTTCACCGACGGCAGCATCGGCCAGGCGTTCGGCAACAGTGTTACGGTGACCCTGCTCTCGGTGTCGCTGACGCTGGTGGTCAGCGCCATGACGGCGTTCGCGGTCGCCCGCCTGCCGGGCTGGCGCGGCAACCTCCTCTACGCGCTGTTCTCCTTCGGCATGGCGGTGCCCGCCCAGGCCAACATGATTCCGCAGTACACGCTCTTCGACCGGATCGGGCTCACCGACACCCTGCTGGGACTCGTGATCGTCAATTGCGTGGTCACCATGCCGGTCGCGGTGTTCGTCCTTGGCGGATTCATGAAAACACTGCCGCGGCAGATCTTCGAGGCTGCGGAGATCGACGGTGCTCGGCTGCGTACCCAGTTCCTGCGGCTGGCGGTGCCGCTGTCGGCGCCTTCCCTGGCGGCTACGGCGGTCTTCCTCTTCGTGATGCACTGGAACGATCTGCTCTATCCGTTGCTGTTCATCCAGGACGAGTCGTTGCAGACGCTGCCGTTGCGGCTGCTCGGTTTCAAGGGCGAGTACCTCACCGACTACCCGCTGCTGTTTACCGGCGTCGTCGTGGCCTCGGTGCCGATGGTGGTGGCTTACGTCTTCCTCCAGCGGTACTTCGTCGCCGGCATTACGGCGGGAGCGGTCAAGGGGTGAGTGCGATGCGTACCGGGATCATCGGAGTCGGCAACCGGGCCCGTAGCCTGGTCCGGGCCGCCCAAATGGCCGGCGTGCTCGACGTGACGTGCTACCACAGCCGGGACGAGAGCACGGCGCGCACTCTACTGCCGCACGCGACCGGATGCCCGGACGCGGAGTCAGTGATCGAAAAGGTGGATGCGGTCATCATCGCTGCGCCTAACAGCACCCACGCCGACCTGGCCGTGCGGGCGCTGGGCGCCGGACGGCACGTCTTCTGCGAGAAGCCGCTCGGCCTCGACCTGCCCGAGCTGCGCCGCGTGCTGACCGCCGCCGACCGTGCCGACGGCATCCTTCAGGTGGGCACTGAGCTGCGGTACGCGCCGATGGTGCGGGACATCACGGCGGCCGTGGCCGCGGCGGCCACGCCCGCCCGACTGCTCTGGGCACAGGAGTTCCGGGGCCCGCTGCGGCCCGGGGTGGACGGCTGGCGTCTCGACCCGGCCCGCAGCGGCGGCACGTTGCTGGAGAAGAACACCCATCACTTCGACCTGTTCGCGGTCTGGGCACACGCGGCCAGCCCCGGTGCCCGACCAGTCCAGGTGCACGCCGTCGCCGGCAACGAGCACGCGCGCGGCGTGGCCGACCACGCGGTGGTGACCGTGGTCTTCGACAGTGGCGCGCTCGCGACCCTGTCGGTGAGCCTGCTAGAGGACGAGGAGCGGCTGCGGGTCGGCGTGCTGGGCTCCGGCTGGAGCGTGGAGTACGACAACCGCCACCAGTCGGTCGAGATGCGCGACGCCGGCCGGGTCGAGCGCACCGCGTACGACGTGGACGTCCGCGGCGTGAACGCCGGCGGCTTCGATCACCCCGGTGAGGTGGAGCAGTTGGTCGCCTTCGCCGAGCGGGCGGCCGGGCGGCGCGACGGCGAGGCGGTGTCCCCTTACTGGGGGCACCTGATAGCGTACGGCGCTCGCGAGTCGGCGCGAACCGGACAATCGGTGGACCTGCTGGCCATGGAGCGGATGTGATCATCGACCTCCACCACCACCTCATCGCCGAGGACGATTACGTCGATGGGCTGCTGCGGGCGATGGACGCGACCGGCGTGGACCAGGTGTGCCTGTCTGGGCTCGGCGTGCCCTCGGGCGGCTGGCTGCCCGGCCTCACGCCGACCAACGACGACGTGGCCGCCGCGATGCATCGGCACCCGGAGCGGATCATCGGTTTCGGGGTGATTCGGCTCGGCGACGACCCACCGGAGCGGATCGCCCAACTGCACGACGCGGGCTTCCGGGGCATCAAGACGACCCGCCCCCGCGCTGACTACGACGACCCGCGCTTCGACGAGCACTACGCCCTCGCCGAGCGGCTCGGGATGCCCGTGCTGTTCCACACCGGCATGATCCTTCCGTCGCCAGCTGACCGGCGGGACGACGTGTCCAGCGCGCGCTGCCGGCCGGTCCGCTTGGACCGAGTGGCGCGCACCTTCCCGGAGCTGAAGATGGTCATGGCGCACCTGGGCATGCCATGGCACGAGGAAGCGGCGCAGATGTGCCGCTTCCACCCGAACGTCTACGTCGACCTCTCCGGCTCCCAGCAGGGGTGGCGCAACCGCAAGGCGCCGTCGTTCTTCGCCGATCTGTTCTGGTGGCCAGGTGCGCTAGACAAGATCGTCTTTGGCTCCGACGTGCACTGGCGGGAGCTCGCCAGCGCTCGCGGCGACCACGAACGAATCCTTGATCTGCTCAATATCACCGACGAGACCCGGGCCGCCATCTTCGGTGGCACCGCGTCCCGGCTGATCGGTCTGGAAGGTGCATCATGAGTCCCCGGCTCGACGTGCTCGACGACGCCGCCGCCGTCGCCCACCGATTCGCCCGTACCGTGGCCGACGAGATCGCTGTGAATAACCGGGCCGGCGCACCCACCAGGTTGATCATGCCGGTCGGCCCCACCGCGCAGTATCCACTGCTCGCGGAGATCTGTGCCGCCGAGGGGATCAGCTGGGCGAATGTGTTCGTGGTGACCATGGACGAATACCTCGACTGGCAGGGGCGGCCGATTCCGGGCAGCAGCCCCCTGAGTTTTCGCGGCTTCTTCACCCGATTCCTCGCCAGCCTGGATCCCCGCCTTGCCCCGCCACCCGAGCAGTACGTCTCCCCGGACCCGTTCGACATCGACCGGGTAGACCGGTTTGTCGCCGCGATCGGCGGCATCGACACCTGCTACGGCGGGATCGGCGTGCACGGACACGTCGCCTTCAACGAGCCGCCAATCTCCCGCTTCACCCGGATCAGTGACGACGAGTTCGCGGGCTCCCGGACCCGCGTAGTTGCGCTCGCCCCCGAGACGATCGTCATGAACGCCACCCGGGCCGCTGGCGGAGCGCTGCACGACTTCCCACCGATGGCGGTGACCATCGGGATGGCCGACATCCTCGCGGCCCGAAGGATCCGGCTCTTCTGTGACGGTGGACGCTGGCAGCAGGAGGCGTTACACCGGGCCGTGCACGGGCCGGTCGAATCGGCCTACCCGGTGACGCTGCTGCACCGTCACCCCGACGTGCTGATCACCGCCGACCGGGCCACCGCCGCAGCGATGTAGCCGACCGCACCCCGCCGGACTGTCCGAGTGAGGGTAACCGGTTCGGCTTGACACGTCGTGCCTGGAGTGCATGGCGGGAAGAACTGGCCACGGCCGGAATCACCGAATCCGTGCGGCAGCGATGGATACCCCAACAGCTCTGGCGAGGTGGGGTGGCGCGCAGTCCTGCGCACCCTGCGCGGCCGGTCACTCGCGGGGCTTGACCCCTGATCCTGGACAACGGGGGTTATGCGGCCGGGGCCAGCGTAGCCGGTGCTGGCCGGGTGTTCTTCTCGTAGGTGATCGGTGGCTGCTGTCCGAGCCGGGAGTGGCGTCGGACGGTGTTGGGCGGCGCAGCCAGCGGAACGCGGCGAGTCGGGCTTCGCGTTCGTCGGTGAAGGCGCGGCGGCCTTGCAGGGTCTCGCGTTTGAAGGTGGCGTTGAACGACTCGGCGGCGGCGTTGTCGGCGGAGCTGCCGACGGCGCTCATCGACTGTCGGACCCCGGCTGCGGTGCAGGCCTCAGCGAAGGCCCGGGAGGTGTATTGGCGGAGTGGTCCGTGTGCATGACCGCCCCGTCGAGGCTGCCTCAGGTGCGCTGCGCGGCGTGGAGGGCGTCGGTGACCAGTCGGTGCGCATGTGATCGACGATCGGCCAGCCGGCGAGGCGCCGCGAGTGCAGGTCCAGGACGGTGGCCAGGTAGAGGAGCCCGCGGTCCCCGACCGGCAGGCAGGTGATGTCGCCGACGTAGCGCTGGTTGACGGCGGCGGCGGTGAAGTCCCGGCCGATCAGATCCGGGGCCTTCGCCGCGCCCGGGTCCGGCACCGTCGTACGTGTTCGTCTGCGTAGCCGTAACCCTTGCACGCCGAAGCGGCGCATCACCCGGGCGACCCGCTTACGGTTGACCGCCAGTCCGGCATCGCGGAGTTCGGCGCTGATCCGCGGTGCTCCGTAGGTGCCGTCGTGAGCGGCGTGCACCGCCTGGATCCGGGCCGCGAGAGCGACGTCCGCGGCCCCCCGCACGGCCCGGGCCGCGGCGGCCGAACACCAGTAGTAGAAGCTCGAGCGGGACACCCCGACGTGAAGGCGCGGGGCGTGGATCGCGAGCCGACCGACGTTGGCCCGGGTGATAGCGCCGGGCGCGGGCAGATCCGAATGGGGAAAGACGGGCGGCGGTGCGAGCGAGTAAAGGAAGCTGCACCGTAGCTTCGTGACCTGACAGCACCAGCTCTGTCAGGAACGACGGCCATGCCTCTGACCTGCGGTGACAGCACTCGCCGTGCGGCTGTCAGGGTCTGTCAGCGAACGAAGATCGCGTCGTCGTCGTAGTTCGGATTGTCCGCCACGGGCTGGCCGTGGTCGCTGGGCAGCTCGCCGAGCCGGACCCGGCCGGTGGCGCCGACCGGGAGCCAAACCGCTTCGGCCGGGTGGCTGGTGTGGGTGGCCGGTCGCGACCGAGACACCGTCGTGCTCGCCGCGTAAGAGCCGGTGGAGGTGCTCCTCGCGGTGCTCGCCGCCGAGCCAGAACAGCACCGGGTAGCGGAGGCCGCCGCGCCGGATCAACTGCGCGTACCGGTCGAGCTTGGCCACCACTCGGCCGAGAGGTTCGGTGCCGGTGTCGGTCTCCAGGAAGAACCCCACCGTGGCGTCGCCGGCGCTCCACAGGCCGTGCCCGTCGGCGGTGATCGTCCGGAACTGCTTCGTGGCCATCGACTCGGACCGCCACCTGTCGAGCCGCGCCCCATGGTGGTGGCGGGCGTCCGCGGTGAGGCGGACGAAGAGCTCGTTAGCGGTGAGCAGATGGTTCAGGTGCGGGTTGGCCGACAGCCGCTGGACGGTCTGCCGGCTGGTGCGGAGGCTGGGTTCGGGTCGCTGATGGGCGGCGGCCTGGAACTGGTGCCCGTGGTGGCCGAGCGTCCAGTGCCACGGTTGGCTGCCGCCGCCGTCGCGGGCGAACCGGAACCGGTCCAGCAGGCCCAGCCCGTACAGGTCACCGAGCCGGATCTGGCACGTGCGTCGGGCGTGGAACAGCATGCGGTGGACCTGGTCGGTGGTGAGGACCTGGTGGTCGTCGAGGAGTTGGAGCAGCTGTTGGTCACGGCTGGTGATGTAGGGATAGATGGTCAGCAGGCTGGCGGTACGCGATTGCGGCATGGGCGTTCACCCCGTGGAGAGAGAGTCCCGTAGGGAGTCTGGATGAGTCGATCTTGGTTCTGTGCCTCCCGGAGGGCAGGTTCGGGCAGGTCACGCACCTGACAGGCCGGCTGCAGCGGGCTCGTCTGGGGCCTCGTGTCGCGGACACCCCCAGACGAGCCCCCGATGCCGCACCCAGTCGAGCCCTCGAACGAGCAGCGTCGGTGGTTAGCGGTCGCGGGAGTTCATGCGCCGGCGCATCGCCGTGCGGGCGAGCTGCTGCATCGGCGGCTCACCGTCGCCGCAGCGGTGCGTGCGGGCGCATTCTCGCCGGATCGCGGTCGCCTAGCCCACGATGGGCGCGGGTGGGTTGGTGGTGAAGGTGAAGGCGGGTAGTTCCCGGTTGCCGACCAGGAGCCGGGCAGCGGCGGTGTAGACGTCTAGCCCGTGTTTCGTAAGGAGTCTGCTGGGCGGTGAGAAGAGCCGGCGTGGCGGTGATCGATAAGAGAGGAGGTCTCCGGTAGATCGGTTAGCGACCAAGCGAACCGATGACCGACCGGAGACCTCGTGCCCAGGGTAGCGGCAGCGATGCGGCATGATCTCACCGACGCTCAGTGGGCGGGGCTGCGGCCTGTTGGGCAGGTACAAATAACGGCTGATCGACCGATCAAGGGAGAGACGCCAGATGACGACCGAGATCACCTCGGGGCAGGAGCCGGCCGTGGAGCCGGCGGGTGCGGTCACGGATGAGCAGTTGATCGCGATGCTGGTCGATCGGGCTCGCGGGGACGGGCTGAAGCTCACCGGCAAGGGCGGGCTGCTGCAGCAGCTCACGAAGCGGGTCCTTGAGTCGGCGCTGGACGGTGAGATCACCGACTACGTCGGCTACGACAGGCGCGACCCTGTCGGTCGGGGCAGCGGGAACACTCGTGACGGCAGCCGCACGGGCAGCAGCGGCTCGACCCGGGCGGTGGGCAGACTGTGCTCACCGATGTCGGGCCGGTCGAGGTCCGCGTGCCGCGGGACGCGGCGGGGACGTTCGAGCCGCAGATCGTGCGGAAACGGCAGCGCAGGCTGTGCGGGGTCGATGACATGGTCCTGTCGTTGTCGGCCAAGGGCCTGACGCACGGGGAGATCAGCGCCCACTTGGCCGAGGTGTACGGCGCCGAGGTGTCCAAGCAGACCATCTCCACCATCACCGACAAGGTGATGGACGGCATGGCCGAGTGGCAGAACCGGCCCCTCAACCCCCGTCTATCCAGTCGTGTTTATCGATGCCATCGACGTCGAGATCAGGGACGGGCAGGTCGCGAACCGGCCGATCTGCCTCGCGATGGCGGTCACCGTCGACGGCCACCGTGACATCCTCGGCATCTGGGCCGGTGACGGCGGCGAAGGCGCCAAGCACTGGCTGCACGTGCTCACCGAGCTGAAGAACCGCGGTGTCGCCGACGTGCTCATGCTCGTCTGCGACGGGCTCAAGGGCCTACCCGAGGCGGTGGAGACGGTCTGGCCACGCACGATCGTGCAGACGTGTGTGGTTCACCGAAGCCGTCAAGAAACAACCTGTGGCCTACTGCCGGTGTCCTTGATGGACTGTCGTGGTGACTCTGGATGGTCTACGTACTCAGCTCGCGGTGCGGCTTGACGCGTTGTTGCCTCATTTGAATGAGCGGCAGCGGCGGTTGCTGCTCGGGGTCGAGGCTCGGCTGCTCGGTCACGGCGGGATCCGCGTGGTGGCCCAGGTCGCCGGGGTCAGCGAGACCACGGTCCGTCGGGGTGTATCCGAACTGGTGGGCGGCGCCGAACCAATGCCGGTTGGGCGGGTCCGTCGGGTCGGCGGCGGCCGCAGCCGCGCTGAGGAGCGTGACCCGGGGCTGGTGCCGGCGTTGCTCGGGCTGGTTGAGCCGGACGAGCGGGGTGACCCGTGCTTCCCGTTGCGCTGGACGACGAAATCGCTGCGTAACCTGGCCGCCGAACTGGGCCGGCAGGGCCGGACGGTCTCGGCGATGACCGTCGGACGGCTGTTGAAGGTCAACGGGTTCAGCCTGCAGGGCACCGCAAAGACCCTGGAAGGTGATCAGCATCCCGACCGGGATGCCCAGTTCCGTTATCTCAACGACCAGGTCAAGGACCATCAGGCTGCCGGGCAGCCGGTGATCAGCGTGGACGCGAAGAAGAAGGAACAGGTGGGGCTGCTGCCGATGGCCGGGCGGGAGTGGCGGCCGTCCGGACAGCCGATCCGAGTCGAAGACCACAGCTTCTTCGCCGGCCCACGAGTTGACACGGTCATCCCTTACGGCATCTACGACATGACCACGAACACCGGCTGGGTCAACGTGGGACTCGACCACGACACGGCCGCGTTCGCGGTCGCATCGATCCGGGCCTGGTGGCACGCCAGGGGCCGACTGGACCACCCGCAGGCCACACGCCTGCTGATCACTGCGGACGCCGGGGGGTCGAACAGCTACCGCTACCGGCTCTGGAAGGCCGAACTGGCCGCGTTCGCCGCCGAAGCGGGCCTAACGGTCACGGTCTGCCACTTCCCGCCGGGCACCTCGAAGTGGAACAAGATCGAACACCGCTTGTTCTCCCACATCACGACCAACTGGCGAGGCCGTCCGCTGACCAGCCACGAGGTCGTCCTCAACACGATCGCCGCAACCACGACCCGGACCGGGCTGCGGGTCGAGGCCGTCCTCGACCACGGCACCTACCCGACCGGGGTCGCCGTTAGCCGCGACCAGTTGCAGGCCCTGCCAATCACCCCACACGCCGAGCACGGCCAGTGGAACTACAGCATCGCCCCGACCGGCGCCAGCACCACGCCGCCGTCCGCCGACCAACGCACCGCGGCCCGCACCCAAACCCTGCAGATGCTCGCAGACCCACGGCTGACCGGCATGAGCACCGCTGAGCTGGACGCGCTGCAGGCTCGGCTGGCGCCGGCCCAGGCAGCCCGCAGCGAACAGCATCGCTACGTACTGCGCGGCGGTCGGCGCGTCGCCACCACCGGCCGCAGCCGATCGCTGCTCCGCGACGCAGACGAGGTCCTGCTCACCGTCCTCTACCTGCGGCAGGTCTGCCCGCAAAAGGTGCTCTGCGACCTGCTCGGAATCAACCCGGTCACGATTGGCCAGGCCATCAAGGCCACCCGGCAGCTCATCGACGAACAGAAGATCAGCATCACCCCGACCGTCGTACGCTACTTCACCCGCGCCGACGACCTACGCGCCTGGATCACCAACACCGGACCGGCCACGCATCCGCCCACCCTGCCGGCCCGCCACCCCCTGACCGACCCGCGACTGACCGGCATGAACCGCGAAGCGCTGCATGCACTGCTCCAACAGTTGATCGTTCCCTACGCCGCCGCGATCGAAGAACGCCGCCACCGCCAACGCGCCGGTGACCGGCGCCTAGGCACCCGCGCCGGGGTCTTCCGACAAAAGATCACCGACAGCGACCGGATCCTCGCCACGATTCTCTACCGGCGCCGAGTTTGCAGCCTCAACACCCTCGCCGAACTGTTCGACGTCTGCCGCAGCACCCTCTGGAACGCCATCAACGACGTCCTGCCCATCCTCGGCGACCGCCGCATCACCATCGCCCCCGCGCAACATCGGTACGACACCTCCGTCGACCTACTTGCCTCCGTCGAGCAGCCTTCGACAGGAACCCACGGGGTGGGAAACCAGCAGGTTGTTTCTTGACGGCTTCACCTGCTGCGCAACTCGTTCCGCTACGGCGAGGCAGGACTGGGACAAGATCGCCAAGGCGCTGCGGCCGGTCTACACCGCGGCCACGGAGGACGTCGCCATGGAACGGTTTATGGAGTTCGCCGATGCCTGGGGGAAGAAATACCCGGCGATTGTGAAGCTGTGGTCGGATGCCTGGGCCGAGTTCGTGCCGTTCCTCGCGTTCGACGTGGAAATCCGCAAGGTCATCTGCTCCACCAACGCGATCGAGAGCGTCAACGCCCGTATCCGCAAGGCCGTCCGTGCTCGCGGCCACTTCCCGAACGAGCAGGCCGCGCTGAAGTGCGTGTACATGGCGCTGATGAGCCTCGACCCGACCGGCGCCGGCCGCCGGCGCTGGACCATGCGCTGGAAGGCACCATTGAATGCGTTCCAGATCGCCTTCGAGGGCCGGCTCACCCCGGCCAACCACTGACAACCCTCAACAACCAAGATCAGCCGTCAACTTGATGCGATGAAGGAGCGGGCCTCCGCTCCTCGTGACAGTCACCCTGGTCAGGGGTTTCCCTGGGGTTGTCACGACGTACCACGACGAAGGAGGCCCCAGTGGCAGAGTACGACGGCCGGCAGTATGTGGGGATAGACCTGCACCGGCGGCGCAGCGTGATCGTGCGGATGACCCGGGAAGGGCAGCGGATCGGTTCGATGGTACGGATCGACAACGATCCGTTCGAGTTGGCGCGGCAGGTCGCCGGCTGGGGTGAGAGCCCCGATGTGGTGTTGGAAGCCACGTATGGGTGGTACTGGGCGGCGGACGTGCTCGCCGAGTCCGGCGCCAAGGTTCACCTGGCGCATCCGCGGGGTGAAGGGATTCGCCTATCGGCGGGTGGGGCTTGACCCCTGATCCTGGACACGGGGTTAATGCGGCCGGGGCCAGCGTAGCCGGTGTCGGCCGGGTGTTCTTCTCGTAGGTGATCGGTGGCTGCTGTCCGAGCCGGGAGTGGCGTCGGACGGTGTTGTAGCGGTGCAGCCAGCGGAACGCGGCGAGTCGGGCTTGGCGTTCGTCGGTGAAGGCGCGGCGGCCTTGCAGGGTTTCGCGTTTGAAGGTGGCGTTGAACGACTCGGCGGCGGCGTTGTCGGCGGAGCTACCGACCGCGCTCATCGACTGCCGGACCCCGGCGGCCTGGCATGCGGCGGCGAAGGCCCGGGAGGTGTATTGAGCTCCGTGATCCGTGTGCATGATCGCCCCGTGCAGGTTGCCCCGGGTGCGCTGCGCGGCGTGGAGGGCGTCGATGACCAGGTCGGTGCGCATGTGATCGGCGATCGCCCAGCCGGCGAGGCGCCGGGAGTGCAGGTCGAGGACGGTGGCCAGGTAGAGGAACCCGCGGTCCCCGACCGGTAGGTAGGTGATGTCACCGACGTAGCGCTGGTTGACCGCTGCGGCGGTGAAGTCCCGGCCGATCAGGTCCGGTGCCTTCGCTGCGGCCGGGTCCGGCACCGTCGTACGCGCTCGTCGGCGTAGCCGTAGGCCTTGCACGCCGAAGCGGCGCATCACCCGCGCGACCCGCTTACGGTTGACCAACTGCCCGGCATCGCGGAGTTCGGCGGTGATCCGAGGTGCTCCGTAGGTGCCGTCATGCGCCGTGTGCACTGCCCGGATCCGGCCTGCGAGAGCCACATCCGCGGCATCACGGGCGGCCCGCGCTTCGGCGGCGGAGCGCCAGTAGTAGAAGCTCGAGCGGGATACCCCGATGACCTTGCACAACCGCTTCACGCCGTAGCGCTGCTGATGGTCGGCGACGAACTGGAAGCGGTTCACCAGCGCGTCTCCCCGGCGAAATACCGGGCCGCCTTCCGCAGAATGTCCCGTTCCTCCTCCAGTTCACGGACCCTGCGTCGCAACGCGGCATTCTCATCCTCGACCGACCCGGCCGCCGGCGGCGCCGCCGGCCCGGCCGCCGCGCCCCGGCGCTGATCATCAGCGCGAACCCAACTGCGCAACGTCTCCCGATTGACCCCGAGATCGTCAGCGATCTGCGCGATCGTCGCCCCCGGCCGAGACCGGTACAACGCGACCGCGTCGGCCTTGAACTGCGCGGGGTAGTGCTTGTTCACCATCTGTCAGGGGCTCCTGATCTCCCCGGACCGTCACGATCCAAGGCTCAAGTGTCCAGGACCAGGGGGCAACTCCCGGTGAAGAACTACGAGCGTGACGCGACCGATCTGGCTGACCTTCTGCGGATGGGTCGCCTCCCCGAGGCGTGGGTCGCCCTGCCCGAGGTTCGTGGTCTGCGGGAGGCGGTGCGTCACCGGTGCAAGCTGGTGGCGCTGCGCTCCGGGCTCAAGGCGCAGGTCCACTCGGTGTTTGCCAAGCAGGGCGTGCGGGTGGCCATGTCCGACCTGTTGGGCGTCGGCGGGCAGCAACTGCTCGACGATCTGCAGCTCGACGCGCCCTTCAACGCGCGGGTGTTGTCACTTCGCCGGCTCATCGACGCCGTCACCGGCGAGATCGACATCGTGGCCAAGCGCACCGGTGCCCAGTTGAAGACCCACCCGGGCTACCAGGCGATCCAGGCGTTGCCCGGCGTCGGGCCGGTACTCGCGGCGGTGTTCGTCGCCGAGATCGGCGATGTCACCCGCTTCGCCCGGCCGCAACAGCTGTGTTCGTGGGCAGGCATGACGCCCAAGCACCGGGAGTCCGACACCAAGGTCCACAGAGGGTGCATCACCAAGCAGGGCAACACGCTAGTCCGGTGGGCTGCGGTCGAGGCCGTCCAGCGCGTGCACACCGGGCCTATCGCGCGGACCCGGGTGCGCATCGGTGAGCGACGCGGTAACAACATCGCCAAGGTCGCCGCCGCCCGCGAACTGCTCACCCTGGTCTTCTACGGCCTACGCGGCGGGCGCATCCGTTGCCTGGCCCAAGCCGCGTGAGCCGCCAGCCCGGCGCGGCCAGGCGCGAGGTCGTGGAGTGTCTGACCCCCCACCCCGGTGGCGCGGTCGACCACACTTGATTGACCCCGCCCGGTCGCGGCCGTAACACTCCATGCCGCCTCGCCGCGGCGAAGGGATGACCGGCAACCGGACCTCCGGTTCGCCAACGTCCATTTCAGACGCCTTGAGAAACGCGGCGTTAGACCCACAACACCACATGCTTGTTCCGGCGCGCTGACTCTGCGCCGCCCGGGATCGGCGTCAAGACCAAGCCCGCTACGCGGGTCGACCCGCGGTCGAGTCTTGACCCCGACCCCTTGCCGGCGTTCGCCCACGTCGAGCCGGGAACCAGCCCAAACCGGTCGCAAAACCGCAGGCCGGAAGCGTTGACACGGCCCCGCTGAGACGAAACTGGACCTCGACCCGCCAGGCGGCAGCGTCAGGACGAAGTCCTGACGGGATTTGGGCGCCGGTTATGCGGCCAGTGCGAGCTCGACGGTGTAGCCGAGTTCCTGGAGCTTGCGGACGAGCTGGTTCTTGCGGATCTCGGGGTTGTCTCTGCGGGTGTAGTAGTCGGTGCCGAGGTCGGTGTAGTCCACCCCGGCATGCAGCAGGTGCCACACGATCACGCACAGCGTGTGGGCGATCGCGACGATGGCTTTCTTCACGGCGACCTGATTCCGGGCGCCGCCGAAGCGGCGTAACAGTCGTTGGTAGCGGGCCTTGAGCCGGGTGTCGGTGCGCACCGCAGCCCAGGCGGCCTCGACGAAGACGGACTTGAGGTACTGGTTGCCCTTGCGGGCCTTACCCGTCTTGCGCTTCCCGGCCGATTCGTGATTGCCGGGGCACAGCCCGATCCAGGACGCCAGGTGCCCGCCGGATGGGAACCAGGACATATCCACTCCGATCTCGGCAATGATCGCGGCGGAGGCACGCTCAGCGATGCCGGGCACGGTGCACAACCGGCGGCGTGGCACCTCGAACGGAACGATCATCGTTTCAACCTGGGCCTCCACACGCCCGATCGCAGCGGTCAGGTGGTCGATGTGGTCCAAGTGCAAGCGGCACATCAACCCGTGGTGGGCGTTGAACCGGCCCCCCAACGCCAACGTCAGGTCCGGGATCTTCTTGCGCAGCCGACCCCGAGCCAGCTCAGCCAGCACCGCAGGGTCACGCTCGCCGGACACGAGCGCTTCGATCATGCAACGAGCCGACACACCCAGCGATTCCGAAGCCACCGAGTCCACCTTGATCCCAGCGTCCTCGAGAACCTTGCACAGCCGCTGAGTCTCCCGAGTGCGTTCCTGAACGAGACTGGAGCGGTAGCGGGTCAGGTCCCGAATCGCGACCAGGTGCTCGGGTGGGGTGAAGCTGCCCCGCAGCAGACCTACCTCCAACAACTGAGCCAGCCACGCCGCGTCACCAACGTCTGTCTTGCGGCCCGGGACGTTCTTGACATGCGCAGCGTTGCAGACCAGAACCTCGAACCGTTCGGTCTCGGCCAACGCATGCCACACCGGCCGCCAGTAGATCCCGGTCGCTTCCATCGCCACGTGGGTGACGCCGAGCTCGGTCAACCACCCCACCATCTCCCGCAGCGCGGTGAAGAACGTCAGGTAACGGCGCACCAGCTGACGCCGTCCGCGTCGCGCTCCAGGTGAGCGCACCGCAACCGTTATCTCCTTCTTATGAACGTCGATCCCGGCGACCTTGTCGTACATGATCTCCACGTCGGACCTCGCCACAGCCGCGCCATCCAAGGCGTGCTGCCCGCAGAGCCCACATAGATCAAGACACTGAGACACGCGCTCGTAGCAGCAACCCGGGGAACCCGGCGGAGGGACTCCCGCGTCAATCTCCTTCACGGCCTTAACCAACCAGGCCAAGCGGGGTCGACGTCGGCGATCAACACGCTCAACCAGTTTCATCCACCCGTTGGGAGGCCCGCCAGGGCCATGGAATCTCCTTCAGGGATGACACTCCCGATCTCTTCCGTAGATCCGAAGGAGTCGAACTTGGGGACGCAGGTGGCGTGGGCGCCGCGGCGATAATGGCCACGCCAGTCGTGGCTTCTTGATGCCCGGCGTCGCATGTTTCTCAGAGTTTTTGAGTTGTCCCGGTCGAACGAGATCGGCGACGACCCCTGAGTGGATTACTCAACCACGCTACGTTGGTAGCTCAAGGTTGATCAGTTCGCTGTCAATCGAGCAGTGCCCGCAGGAACATCCGTTCGTCCTCTGGGACATATGAGGCGTAGTAGTCGTAGAGATTCTGGCGGGCGATCCGTGCCGCCGCGGTGCCGTCGCCAGCTCGTACCGCCTCAAGCACCTCGGCGTGGTGGGTGATGCTTTCCTCCATCTGCGCGGTGCGGTCGAGCGCGTGCACGATCTTCTCCGCGATGAGGGTGAGCGCCACCGACCGCACCACCTGATTGCAGACTTGGAGCAGTCGATTGCCGCTGGCTCTCGCGACCGCGTCGTGGAACGCGACGTCGGCCCGGCTGAACTCCTCGTATCCGAGAGACACGCTGTCGCGCATTACCTTCAGCGCTGTGTCCATCTCGAGGAGCTGTTCCTCTGTGCGCAACTGGGCGGCGAGCAGGTTGGCGGTCGCGTCCAGCAACATGCGGAACTGGATGAGTTCGGTGAGGGTCAGTTCGGAGAGCCGGGCCAGGGTGGTCATCGACTTCTGCAGCGTGACCGGGGAGAACGGCACGATCTCCGCACCCGCCGGGTCGCCCGCCCGGGACCGCACCATGCCGTTGCTCTGGAGGACCCGCAGCGCCTCCCGCACCGTCGCGCGGCTGACCGAGAACTGCTGGACCAGGTCCCGCTCGGAGGGCAGTCGTTCACCCGGGCGCAGCTCGCCGCGGAGGATCGCCTCCTCGATCTGCTGCACGATCCGCTCGTACGCCCGTACGGGCTGGACCGGCTGAAATCGCGGCCGCTGGGCCACTGGCTACCCCTCGTTGTCAAAGTCTGCAAGAGCGCTGGACCAGCGGGATCGCCATGGTGGGGCGAAGCGATCCGGCCAATTACGACTGTCTGTCAGGAATGGTAACGCCCTACGGCATCCGGCCGGCGCGACGGTCGAGTCCCGCCGGCCGGGTTCGAGGAGCGTGATTCGTCAGGTCAGGATCCGCTCCTTACGGCCGTTCGGCACCGGATCAGCAGGGCGCTAGCCAGCCCGATGAGCCCGACGAGGGCCAGCAGTCCGTTGACGAGTAGTGGTGACGGACCGCTGCCGCCAGAGGAGGAAGTGCTGGCGAGAGACAACGCCTGCCGCGGGTCGTCGGACTTCTTCTGTTGCGACGCCGGCGCGTTCGACTGGCCGCCCTGCCCATTGGCCGCCGAGCCGCCTACCGGCGGGGTGCCGGCGGAGATCTTCTCGTTGGCGGCGGCGAACGACTCAGTCGTCACCTCCGGTGCCTCGCCCCGCTCGTCCGCGGGTATCGGGCTGAGCTTGTCGCACGCCGAGGGGTACCGGTCGCAGTCGCTCCTTGCCGTGCCGACGGTGGTGGCGTTGAGAATCGCGTGCCCGACTGCGCGGGTCAGGGTGTCGGCGGCCGTGTTGAAGATTCGGTTGAGCTGGCCACCATCGGCGTTGACGCGAAGAGGGGTCCCGTTGCCGGTCGAGATCGCGAAGACGGTGTCGCCGTCGCTGAGACTGTGAATTGGGTTGATCGCCCGGGCCAGGCCGTCCTGCGCGTTGGCGGACATGCGGGCGGCGGCGGCCTTCTCCAGCGGCGCGTTGGTCGCGACCACCGCGATGGTGGTGTTCATCGAGGGACCGTCGGCCTTGGCGGAGTTGCCGGGCGGGTTGCAGTCCTGCACTTTCGGCGTCTGCAGACCGCGGAACTCGCTGGCCACCTCGTACCGCGCGGCGAGCAGCGAGCAGTCCCGCGGGTCCACCGGGGACCCGACCGAGTTCGCCACGACGATTGCTCCGACGATGCCGTTGTCGAGCACCATGCTGGCGGTGCCGACCCCGCCCTTCAGGCCACCCGAGCGCGCCCCGGTGCCGCCGCCGGCCACACCCTGTTTGACAGCGCCGGCCTTGGCGTTGTCGGCGGCGACCCAGCCCCAGGCCGGGCTGGTGCGAGCCCGGAAGTTGCCGCCTCGGCCGAGGTCGAAGATGTCGGCGGCGGGCACGATCGGAGCAACTCCGACGCCGACGCCGACGCCCTCGCGGCGTTCCTCGAGCCAGCGGATGACGCCGTCGGCGGCGGACAGGCCGTACATGCTGCTTCCGCCAAGCATCACCGCGTTGACGCCCGGGTTGGAGTTGAGGGGATCGAGCAGGTCGGTCTCCTTGGTGGCTGGCGCGTCACCTGCCTGGTCGACGCCGGTCACGGACATGCGTGGGGTGTAGACGACGGTGCTGCCGGTGAGGTAGGGGCCCGGGTGGACTGACCCTGGCCGACCTGGATGCCCGGGACGTCGGTGATCGCGTTGTACTGGCCGGGCAGGCCGGGAGTTTCCGCCGTCGCAGCGAGACCGGGGGTGGTGACGATGATGGCCGAGAACACACCAGCGCCCCGGCGAGCAGTGCGGCGGGCCGCGATGCCATGGATGCCATGAGATCCCCTCTGTGCGGGGTGGATGCCGCGTCTCTTCGAGACCGGAATCGATGGGCCCGGATCCCGCGAAGACCTTGGGATTGAGCTCTTGACCTTTCCTGCAGGCGGGTGAGAGCGTTGGGTCCACTGAGGCTACTGGTCAGACCAGGCAAGGTAAAGGGCATCCGCAAAGAACGGAGAGTTCGGCGTGCACGACCTCCGCGTGGCAGTGATTCCGGGCGACGGTGTGGGCCCCGAGGTGGTCTCGGCCAGCGTTCCGGTGCTCCGGGCCGCCGCCCAACGTGCCGGCAGCAGGCTCGACACGGTCGAGCTCGACTGGGGCGGCGAGCGATACCTGCGCACCGGACGGGCGATGCCGCCGGACGCCGTCGACGTGCTGCGCGGCTTTCGCGCGGTGCTGTTCGGGGCCGTCGGCCGGCCGGACGTGCCCGACCATGAACTGATCTGGGGGCTGATCATCGGGGTACGTCAGGCGCTCGACCTGGCTGTCAACGTCCGGCCCGTCCAGTCCTGGACGGGCGTGCCCACGGTGCTGCGCGACCCGGACGGAATCGACCTGGTCATCGTGCGGGAGAACACCGAGGGGGAGTACGCGGGCATCGGCGGCCGGGCGCACGTCGCCACCGCACACGAACTTGGCATCGAGGTGGCCGTTCACTCCCGACCCGCCATCCTGCGGGCTGCTCGGTACGCCTTCGACCTCGCTCGGACGCGCCGGCGCAAGGTGAGCCTGGTGACCAAGTCCAACGCGCTCCGGCACGGCTACACGCTCTGGGATTCCCTCGTCGCGGAGGTGGCGGCGGAAAACCCCGATGTGGAGTGCGAGCACGTGCTCGTCGACGCGATGGCCGTCCGGCTCGTGCAACAGCCCCGCGAACTCGACGTACTGCTGTGCAGCAATCTCTTCGGCGACATCCTCTCCGACCTCGCGGCCGTGCTCGCTGGCGGAATGGGCATGGCGCCGAGTGCGAATCTCCTACCTGGCGGCGGCGGGCCGGCGCTTTTCGAGCCGGTGCACGGCTCGGCCCCGGACATCGCCGGGCGTGGCGTGGCCAATCCGGTCGCGTGCATGCTGTCCGGAGCCATGCTCTTCGACCACGTCGGCCTGCGGGTGGCCGGGCGAATCGTGCGGGACGCGGTCGCGACCGCGCTGCGCGATCCTTCCCTGCGCACCCCCGATCTCGGTGGCAACGCCACCACGAAGGAACTCGCGGCGGAGATCCTGGCCGCCGTGGAGACCACCACCGCACTGTGATCACGTCCCACCAGTCCGTTCGCCAGCCCGGACCGGCTTCGCCCGGCCCCTGCCCCAGGAGAAAAGCCGTGACACGACCGTTCGCCCGGCTCGTGGCGGTGATCGCGACCGTCACGCTCGCGATCACCGCCGCGGGTTGTTCATCGGGAACCTCGGGAGGCTCCGCCGCCACCTCGAGCATGTCGGTCGGCTTCGTAGCCGAACCGGCCAACCTCGACTTCACCAGCACCGACGGTGCCGCGATCCCGCAGGCGCTGCTCGTCAACATCTACGAGGGCCTGGTCAAGCTCGACCAGGACGGCAAGGTCGTGCCGCTGCTCGCCGAGTCGTGGGACGTCAGCCCCGACCGCAAGACCTACACGTTTCACCTGCGCGACAACGTCACCTTTACCAACGGCAAGAAATTCACCGCCGACGACGTCGTGTTCAGTATCAATCGGGTCAAAGCCGACTGGAAGGTCTCGCTAAAGTCGGCCATGGACGTCGTGGCCGACGTGGAGAAGAAGGACGACACCACCGCTGTTGTCACCCTGAGCAAGCCGAGCAACTCCTGGCTGTACAGGATGACCACCCGGATCGGGGCCATGTTCAGCCGGGACGGGGTCGCCGATCTGGCCAACAAGCCGATCGGGACCGGTCCCTACAAGCTCGAATCCTGGCGCCGCGGCGATGCGATCACCTACGTGGCGAACGAGAACTACTGGGGCGCGAAGCCAAAGGCGGGCAAGGTCGTGCTCAAGTACTTCAAGGACGCTACGGCCTTGAACAACGCTCTGCTCACCGGCGGCATCGACATCATCTCGAGCGTTCAGGCTCCGGAGTCGATCCGGCAGTTCTCCGACACCTCGAAGTACGAGGTCATCGAGGGCACGACGACCGGTGAGGTGCTGCTCTCGTTCAACAACGGCAAGCCTCCGCTCAACGACAAGCGGGTCCGGCAGGCGATCCGGTACGCCATCGACCACAAGGCGCTGCTCGACACCGCCTGGGCCGGGCGGGGCCAGCTCATCGGCAGCATGGTGCCGCCAACCGACCCCTGGTACGAGGACCTGACCAACCTGTACCCGCACGACCCGGCGAAGGCCAAGGAACTGCTCGCCCAGGCCGGACAGAGCAACCTCAAGCTACGAATGCGCATCCCCAACCTGCCGTACGCGGTCGCATCGGCCCAGGTGGTCAAGTCTCAGCTAGCCGCCGTGGGGATCACGGTGGACATTGAGCCGCTGGAGTTCCCGGCCCGGTGGCTGGACGTCGTGTTCAAGCAGGCCGACTACGACATGTCGATCATCAACCATGTGGAGCCCCGCGACATCACCGCCGTATTCGGCAACAAGGACTACTACCTGCGCTACAACAACCCGAAGGTGCAGGAGTTGTTCGCTAAGGCGGACGCCGGCACCGAGGACGAGCAGGTCGCCGCGATGAAGGAGGCCGCGCGGATCATCTCCGAGGACGCGGCCGGCGACTTCCTCTTCCTGTTCCCCAACCTGATGGTGGCGAAGAAGGGCATCACCGGCCTACCGAAGAACGTGGTGTCCGAGTCCTTCGACCTGAGCGTGCTGTCCCCGTCCGAGGCCTAGCACAATGGGCCTGTACCTGCTGGTGCGCGCGGCGGTGCTCGTGGTGAGCACCGCCGTCGCCTCGGTCGTGGTCTTCGCTGTCATGGCGGTGCTTCCCGGCGACCCGGCCGAGGTCGCGCTGGGAGTCAACGCCACGGCGGAGGCGGTCGCGGCCAAACGTGCCGAGTTTGGAACCGACCGGCCCCTGACCGCCCAGTTCATGGACTGGGTGTCGGGCCTGCCGACCGGTGACTTCGGCGTCTCCTACGTCACCTCGGACCGGATCGGTCCACAGATCATGGACCGGCTCGGGGTGACGCTCTGGCTGGTGCTGTTCGGGATGCTGATGGCCGTCGTGGTGGCGGTTCCGCTCGGCACCGCCGCCGCGGTACGTCACCGGACCGTCGGCGGGCTGCTCCTGTCCGGGCTCAGCCAGATCGGTGTGGCCGTGCCCGCGTTCCTCGCCGGCATCCTGCTGGTGTTCCTGTTCGCCGTCACGTGGCAGGCCCTTCCCTCCGGCGGCTACACCCCGCTGCGGGAGGACCCCGTCGCCTGGTTCCAGCAACTGCTGCTGCCGTCCCTCTCCCTTGGGCTGGTGCAGGGCGCGGTGCTCAGCCGGTACGTACGGTCCGCGGTGCTGGACGTGATGAGGGAGGACTACATCCGCACCGCCCGGGCCAAGGGCCTCGGGCTCTACCGGGCGTTGTGGAAGCACGGCGCGCGCAACGCCGCGATCCCCGTGGTCACCGTGCTCGGTCTGCAACTGGCCACGTTGCTCATCGGCGCCGTCGTGGTGGAACGGGTCTTCACCCTGCCCGGCCTGGGCAGTCTCCTGCTCGACGGCGTCGCCAACCGCGACTTGCTGCTCGTGCAGGGCACCGTCATGGTGCTCGTCGTCGCCGTGCTCGGCATCAACTTCCTCGTTGACGTCCTATACGCCCTGCTCGACCCGAGACTGCGGGGGGTCCGATGACCGCACTCGACGACGCTCCCGCCGTGGTACGCGTGTCCCGCCGGTGGCGGCGGGTCAACGCCAGCCTGATGGTGGGCGGGATCCTGGTGGCACTGGTGGTGCTGGCCGCCCTCACGTCGTTCGTCTGGACGCCGCACGACGCCGTGCACGTCGACGCGGCGCACCGGCTGGCACCCGCGATCAGCGACGGCTTTCTCCTCGGCACCGACAAGTTCGGCCGGGATGTGGCCAGCCAGCTGATGGTGGGAGCTCGCACGACGCTCCTCGTCGGAATCGTGGCGGTGGGCGTGGCCGCGGTACTCGGCACACCGCTCGGCGTCCTCGCCGGCATGGCCGGCGGCTGGCTGAGTGAGGTGGTCATGCGCGCCAACGACCTGCTCTTCGCGTTCCCCGCGCTGCTGCTCGCAATCATGCTCGGCGCGGTTTTCGGCGCGAGCACCCTCACCGCCATGATCGCGATCGGTGTCGCGACGATCCCGGCGTTCGCCCGCGTCGCCCGCAGCCAGACGCTCGGCGTCATGCACACTGAGTACATCGTCGCCGCTCGCGCGGCCGGCCGGTCCCGGCTCGCCATCGCCGTGCGCCATGTGCTGCCGAACATCGCCAGCATCCTCATCGTCCAAGCGTCGGTGTCGTTCGCCATCGCGATCCTGGCCGAGGCCGCGCTGTCGTTCCTAGGCTTCGGTACCCGGCCACCCACCCCGTCCTGGGGCCGCATGCTGCAGGAGTCGCAGGAACTCCTGTTCTCCACTCCCCGCCTGGCGTTCCTGCCCGGCCTCGCCATCGCCCTCGCAGTCCTCGGCTTCAACCTGCTCGGCGACGGGCTGCGCGACTGGCTCGACCCCAAGCTGAGGGAGCACCGATGACGGCCGCGGCGCAGCCACCCGGCACCGGGACCGGGACGGGAGCCGTACTGTCGGTCGACGGCCTGGGCATCCGGGTCGGTCCGGTCCCGCTGGTGGAAGATGTCTCGTTCACCATCGGCAGCGGCGAGCGGGTGGGGCTGATCGGTGAGTCCGGGTCCGGCAAGTCCCTCACCGCGTTGGCTCTGATGGGCCTGCTGCCCGAGGGTGTGCGAGCCACCGGGTCGATCCGCCTGCGAGGCATGCCCGACGACCTACTGCGGATCGGTGAGGGCCAGCTGGCGAAGGCCCGCGGCAAGGCCGTGTCCATGGTGTTCCAGGAGCCAATGACCGCGTTGAACCCGGTAATGCGCGTCGGCGACCAGGTGGCGGAAGTGATGCTGCTGCACCGCACGCGGGACAGCCGGGCCGAGGCGGCCGGGGCGGCGGTCGAGTTGCTCGACCGGGTGCGTCTGCCGGAGCCACGGGCGACCGCGCGGGCCTTCCCGCATCAGCTCTCCGGTGGGCAGCGCCAGCGGGTGATGCTCGCGATCGCGCTGGCCAACGATCCCGCCCTGCTGATCTGCGACGAGCCGACCACAGCTCTCGACGTCACCGTGCAGGCGCAGATGCTCGACCTGATTCTCGATCTGGCCGCGGAACGGAACACCGCGCTGCTCTTCATCACCCACGACCTGGCGGTGGTTGCCTCGGTGTGTCAGCGCGTCCTCGTGATGTACGGGGGCCGGGTGGTCGAGACAGGCGAGGTGTACGACGTGTTCACGGCACCGCGGCATCGCTACACGGAAGGGTTGATCGCCGCATCCGACCTGGCCGTGGTCGACGAACGGGGCCGCCTCCGGACGATCCCCGGAGCGGTGCCCAACGGCGGCGAGTTCCCGGACGGGTGTGTCTTCCGCACCCGATGCGCCAGCGCGACCGCCCGGTGCGAGCGCACACCGGAGTGGTCCGGCAGCGCCGCACGGGGGTTCGCCTGCTGGCACCCGGTGGGGGAAGACCGATGACCGAGACTCCGCAGATCGGCACGCCGGGGCCGGCCGCCGTCGCGGGCGACGCAAGGACGGCGACCGCGAGCACGCGGCCAGACCTGGTGATCAGCGCCCGGCAGGTGGTCCGCCGCTACCGGCGGCCCCGTCGCTCGCTGACCCGGCCGGGGCCGGTCGTCCAGGCGCTCCGCGGGATCGATCTCGACATCGCGTACGGGCAGCGGCTCGGCATCGTCGGCGAGTCGGGGTCGGGCAAGTCGACCCTCATCCGGCTCCTCTCCGGCCTGGACCGCCCGAGCTCCGGCTCCATCACCTTCGCCGGGCGGGACATCACCCGCCTGCCGGACCGGTCATTGAAGTTCCTCCGCCGGGACCTGCAGATGGTCTTCCAAGACCCGATGAGCTCACTCGACCCCCACATGACCGTGCGCGATATCATCAGTGAGCCCCTCGTGGCGCTGGGCCACCCCAACCCCAGGGCCCGAGTCGCGGAACTGCTCGACGCCGTCGGGCTGCCCACCGCGGCCGCGCACCGCTACCCGCACCAGTTCTCCGGCGGTCAGCGGCAGCGGATCTCCATCGCCCGGGCCCTCTCGCCACATCCGAAGGTCCTCGTCGCGGACGAACCGGTCAGCGCCCTGGACGTCTCGGTCCGGGCGCAGATCCTCAACCTGCTGATGGACCTCGCCGACGACTTCTCGCTGACTCTGGTGTTCGTGTCCCACGACCTCTCGGTCGTCCGGCATCTGTGCGACACGGTGATGGTGATGCACGACGGAGAGATCGTCGAGCGGGGCCCCACCACCGCGGTGTACGAACGCCCGACCCACGCGTACACCCGGGCGCTGCTCGCGGCCGCGCCCACGCTGCAGAAGGCCCTCGCGGTCCACGCGGCGAACAGAGACCGGAAGGAGCCGCAGCAACCATGAGCGTCTCGCCCGAGGTTGACACCATCCGAATCGACGAGGAGGGCGTGGTCGCCTTCACCCAGGCTCTGGTACGCATCCCGAGCGTCAACGACCCCGGCAGCGGCCGGTCCGAACAACCGGCCGCCGACCTCGTCGCCGCCAAGATGCACGAGTTCGGGTGGGTTCCCCTCGTCTCCGAGGCCGCGCCCGGCCGACCCAACGTGGTGGCCGTTGTGGACGGCGGCGGTGGCGACGGGCCGACGCTCATGTTCGAAGGGCACACCGACGTCGTCACCGAGGGTGCCCTCGACACCTGGACGGTCGACCCGTACGGCGCCGAGATCCGCGACGGGCGGCTCTACGGCCGCGGCTCCGCGGACATGAAGTCAGGAGTGGCGGCCATGCTGTACGCGGTGCGGGCCCTGCAGCTCGACGGGCCGTTCCCCGGCCGAATCAAGGTGTGCGCCCTAGCTGACGAGGAGGGGCTCATGCTCGGCGTCCATCACTTCGTGGACTCCGGACTCGCCGCGGACGTCGACGCGGCGATCGTCTGCGAGCCCGAGGCCGGCGAGATCTGCGCGGTGTCCAAGGGGGCGATCCGGTTTCGGGTGGACTTCCACGGTCGGATGGCCCACGGCGCCATGCCGCAGCACGCCCGCAACCCCATCCGCACGGCCGGAGCCTTCGTGCTGAAACTCGCCGAACTGGAGCAAGAACTCCAGTCTCGGCACGGCGCACATCCCCACCTGGGCCTGCCCTACGTCACGCCAACGGTGGCCTCCGCCGGCGACCTTGACCAGATCAACGTGATCCCCGCGTACGCGACGGTCGCGATCGACGTACGTACCGTGCCCGGCGTGGACCACCCCTCCCTCGTCGAGCGGGTCCGTGGCATCGCCGCGGCGGTGGGGGCGGACGAGGAGGTGCGCGCGGAGGTCGCTGTCCTGGTCGACCGGCCGCCGGTGGACACGCCCGTCGACACCCCGGTGGTCGCCGCGCTCGCCGAGGCACACAGCGTGGTGACGGGAGAGGAACCCGTGTACGGCGGAGTGCCGGGCACCACCGACGGCACCATCCTCACCGCCCTCGGCGGCGTGCCGAGCGTCGTCTACGGTCCCGGCGGCAAGTGGATCGCCCATCAGGCCGACGAATATGTCGAGCTCGCGGAGATCATCCGTTGCACCAGGGTCTACGCCGAGGCGGCCCGCCGCTTCCTGCACGCGGCGCCCCACCCGGGCGGCACCCCATGACCGCGCCGGTTCGACCTGGGCCGCGTAATAGCCTGACCGACGTCGCAGGTGTCCGCGTCGGGCACCACCAGCGGACCGGTGCCGGCTGGCTCACCGGGACGACCGTAGTGGTTGCACCGCCTGGCGGGGCGGTCGCCGGCGTCGACGTCCGTGGCGGCGGCCCTGGCACCCACGAGACCGACGTCCTCGACCCACGGAACCTGGTCGACCGGGTGAACGCGATCCTGCTCGGCGGGGGTAGCGCGTACGGGCTGGCCGCGGTCGCCGGCGTGATGGACCGCCTGGCCGACGCCGGGATCGGTTTCTCCGTGGGCACCGAGCCGGGGCAGGTGGTACCGATCGTTCCCGCAGCGGTCCTGTTCGACCTCGGCCGTGGCGGCGACTTCCGCGCCACGCCCGGCCCGGAGTTCGGGGCGGCCGCCTACGACGCCGCGACTGACGGGCCGGTCGCACTCGGCACGGTCGGGGCGGGCACCGGTGCGGTAGCCGGCGGCATCAAGGGTGGCGTCGGCTCGGCCAGTGCAGTCGTGGACGGTGTGACCGTCGGAGCGCTGGCTGTGGTGAACGCGGTGGGCTACGCCGTGGACCCCCTTACCGGCGAGCTGTACGGCGCCCGGTTCGGCCTAGCCGGCGAGTTCGAGGGTGTACGCCCGCCCAACCAGCGGGAGCGGGCCGCCGCCCTGGAGGTCACCGAAGCGCCCGCCGCGACGGCCGACCGTGGCGTCGCCGCGTCGTTCCACACCACGATTGGTGTCCTCGCGACGGATGCGACCCTGACCAAGGCCCAGTGCCAGAAACTGGCCGGCATCGGGCACGACGGCATGGCCCGCGCCATCCGGCCGGTCCACTCGATGTTCGACGGTGACACCGTCTTCGCCCTGGCCACCTGCGCCGGCCCCGGCCTCGACCCGGTGGCGTTCAACGCGCTGCTCGCCGCGGCCGCGGACGCGTTCACCCGGGCGGTGGTGCACGGCATCCTCACTGCGGGCAGCGCCGGGGGATACCGCGGGTACGCCGACATCTTTCCTAGCGCCGTTCAGGAGTGGAGGCGACGATGAGTCCGTTCGAGGCACCGTTCCCGGCCGGTCTGCCGGTGGGCCGTGGTTGGGTCGCGGCTCCCACCGCGCCCGTGCGGTTCCCACACGACGGGGCGACGGTCGCCGTGGCGCCTGTCGGGGATGCCGAACTGGCCCGCACCGCGCTGGACGCCGCGGTGGCCAACGTCGACACGGTGGCGCGTCTTTCCTCACACGTTCGCCGGGCGGCGCTGCTGCACACCCGCGACGCACTGGCTGCCCAGCGCGAGGAGTTCGAGCTGCTGCTCGTGCTGGAGACCGGAAAGCCGCTGGTCGACTGCCGGACGGAGGTCGCCCGTACCCTCGTCACGCTGGAGACCGCGGCCGAGGAGGTGGCCCGGCTGCACGGTGAGACGGTCCCACTGGACCTGCTGCCGTCCGGCGAGGGACTGATCGGGTTCTGGACGCGTCGGCCGATCGGCGTGGTGGTCGGCATCGCCGGGTTCAACTACCCCCTGCTGCTCGCGACCCACAAGATCGCGCCGGCGATCGCGGCCGGCTGCCCGGTGGTGTGCAAGCCCGCGCCCCAGACACCGCTCGCCACGCTCTGGCTGGTGCACCTGCTGCGCGAGGCGGGCGCGAGTGTCGGGCTGCCGCCGGAGGCGGTGCAGCTCGTCACCGGCGGCGCGGAGGTGGGGGAGACGCTGGTGACCGACCGGCGGGTGGGTGCCGTGTCGTTCACCGGGTCGGCCGCTGTGGGGCACACCATCGCCCGGGCTGCCGCACCCACCAAGGTTCTACTTGAACTCGGATCCAACGCCGCCCTGGTGGTGGCCGCCGATGCGGACCTGGCCGCCGCCGCCGACGCGGTGGTACGCGGTGGCTACTATGCCTCCGGCCAGGCGTGCATCTCAGTGCAGCGGGTGGTGGTGGAGGCTCTGGTCGCCGAGGAGTTCCTCGGACTGCTGGCCGATCGAGTTTCCGCCATGACCGTGGGCGACCCGCGTGATGAGGCGACCCGGGTCGCGGCGCTGATCGACGCGCGGTCGACCCGGCGGGTTCGCGAGTGGATCGGCGAGGCCGTCGTGGCGGGCGCGAAGGTCGTGGCGGGCGGTGACGGCGACGGACGGATGCTCCGGCCGACGGTCCTCGCCGACGTGCCGGACGGCCTGGCCGCGTGGGACGAGGAGATCTTCGGCCCGGTGGTGTGCGTACGCGCGGTCCCCGACATCGACAGCGCGTTCGACTTGGTCAACCGATCGAGGTACGGCCTGCACGCGAGCGTCTACACCCGGTCGCTGGCGACCGCCTTCGCCGCGGTCGAGCGGCTGCAGGTGGGCGGGGTCGCGGTGAACGAGGTGCCGGGTTTCCGCGCCGACAACATGCCCTACGGCGGGGTCAAGGACTCCGGCATCGGCCGGGAAGGCCCCCGCTTCGCGGTGGAGGAACTTACCGTGACCCGGATGGCGATCATCCGCCCCGCCTGAACCCCTGTCGACGCCACGAGCGCGAATCACGAGGATTGTCCATGAGCAACTGCTCCGAGGATGAGGAGGTTGAGCCATGTCCGCGTACGAAAAGCTGTTTCGGCTCGACGGTCGAAGGGCTGTGGTGGTTGGCGCCGGCAGCGGCATCGGCCGCGAGTGCGCTCGGGCGCTGACGGCGCACGGTGCCGAGGTCGTCTGCGCCGACCGCGACGCTGAATCCGCCGCCCTCTCCGCCCAGATGGCCGACGGCTCCCCGTACGTTCTGGATGTTCTGGATGCTTCGGCAGTGCACCTGGCAGCGGCTGAGCTGGGCGATGTTGATGTTTTGGTCTTCACCGCCGCCACGAACGTCCGTAAGCGTCTGCTGGACTACACGCAGGAGGAGTTCGACCGGGTCGTCGGGCTCAACCTTGCAGCCTCCTTCGCGCTGGTTCGGGCGTTCGGCGCCGGGATGGCGAAGCGAGGTAGGGGCAGCATCATCGGCTTTTCCTCCATCCGCGCCTACACCGTGGAACCGGGTCAGGGCGTCTACGCGGCGACAAAGTCTGGTCTGGTGCAGCTGCTGCGGACCGCCGCCGCCGAACTCGGGCCGCGCGGTGTACGGGTCAACGCGGTCGCCCCTGGTGTCGTGGAGACGCCCCTCACGGCGCAGATCAAGGCGAATCCGGAGTGGTACGACGCATACGCCGCTAAGAGCGCCCTCGGGCGCTGGGCGCGACCGGAGGAGATGGCGGGTGCGGTGGTCTATCTCGCCAGCGACGCCGCGAGTTTCGTCACCGGCACCTGCCTGATCGTGGACGGCGGGTGGACTGCGGTCGACGGCCGTTTCGAGCCGCCCAACTGAACAAGCTGACGCGGCCAGCGTGCGATGAGCTCGGCATAGCCGAGGCCAGTTTTGTGCACCCGCTTCTCACTGACATGTTGTAGGCAAGGCTCGCGTAGGACCAACGGGAGTTGCCCCCTGGTCCTGGACACTTGAACGTTGGCTCGCGACCCGCTCGAGCTACTACTACTGGCGCTCGGCCGCCGAAACGCGGGCCGCCCGTGATGCCGCGGACGTCGCCCTCGCGGGCCGGATCCAGGCGGTGCACGCCGCTCACGACGGCATCTACGGATCACCGTGGATCACCGCCGAACTCCGCGATGGCGGACTGGCGGTCAACCGTAAGCGGTGAGCCGCATGTGCGGCCAGGACGATGGGTGCCGGTGGATAGTGCTTGAGGGTCATGCCCATGCCACCGCAGTCAGCCATGACCTTCAGGAGTCGGCCGGTGTGGTCGACCAGGTCATCGTCGACCTCCTGCTGGTAATCGCTTCGTGCAGGTGGGCTGTGGTGGCGACCTGGCCAGCGAAATAGCCGTTGAGGAAGTCGCCGTCGCAGGCGTGGCGCAGCAGCCACGACCGCGAGGCATAGCCGCCGTGGCGGCATAGCGCCTCGACGATGTAGACCCGACCCCAGCCCGCGACACGCTTGGCCAGCCACAGCAACGCTTCCCCGCCTCCGCGGCGGCGTTGCAGCGCCTCGGCGGCCAACGCCCCGAATCGGTTCGACAGCAGGCCGATGGTTTGGATCAGCGGGATATCATCTTCCGCCCGATCCGTGGCCAGCAGCGCAAGCCCGACCGTCGCGGCGCAGCGATCCGTACTATGCCGCACCAGCCACCGGCCGGTCTGCCGCACTCGCTGCCGGTCCGCCCGCAACGCCGCGGCGGCGATGTGCTCGTTGCGGTGGATAGGCACGTGGACGACGTGGAACGCGTCGGCAAGTTCGCTTGGTGGCGCATCGGTCTTGGCGAAGTGCCCGTCGAGGATGGCGGCGACATCGACGCCATCGAGTCGCCGATCTTTTTGGGGCTGGGGGTCGCGGCCGCCGATGGTGGAGCTCGTCGTCTGGATACGGCTCGCCGTCACGCGGCAGAACGCCGTCAGGATTTAGCTGATGGAGACGAAGGGCGTGCGCGAACAGAGTGGTTTGGGGTCCGAGCGGTCCGGGCTCGGTCGTCACGCTCACCGGCGGACGGAGGACTCGATTTCGCGATCATGGCGGCGATGATGCCCACCCCAGACCCGCCTGAGCAAGCAACGCGCGCCGCGTCAAGCATCTTCGAGCCAGTGATTGACACCCGAGGAAAGTGCAAGTGACTGTGCGTAATGCTGATCATGGTACCGATCGCTGCGGAGATGTGCTGATCTGCAGCTGAGCGGGCACGCTGGCTAGGCGTCGTCCTCCTCGTCGAACGGCTCGTCACTCCACCGCCACCACGCCTCGTTACCGTCGATGTGGAGAAGGAATTCAGGGACCTGGCGACCCTCCGGGTGCCGAAGCGTCACTGCGTTCCGGATTGCCTCGTACGCACGCTCTCAGGACTCGACGTCCTCATCAATGCCATCGAGTAGCCGCAGTTCCTTGGCGAAGAGTGGTCGGACCTCCGCGAGCCCTTCCCTCGGGTCGACACGAGCGTTCAGCCACGGGAAGTCGCCGCCAGTCACGACGAGATCAGCAAGTACCCGGCCGTCGCGCTGGTGCAATGTCCATGTGCCGCTGTGATGATCCACCACGATGGCACATTAGCTAC
>NZ_JBJZOG010000052.1:0-48088 GCF_047200535.1 Micromonospora mangrovicola
CCGCGGTGTTCCTCAAACTCGTGGAACGCTGGCCTTCCGCGGAGGCGCTGGCTGCGGTCAGCCGCGACGAGCTCGAGGCGTTCGCCCGTTCCTGCCGGCACGGCTGGCCAGACCGGTTCGCCGACCGCGTCATCCAGACGCTGTCGCAGCCCCAGCTAACCGCTCAGCCCGGCCTGGTCCAGGCCAAGACCGGCAGCATCCGACTGGCTGCCGCCCAGCTCCTGCTACTACGCGCACAGCGACGCCTATGGGAACGGCGGATGGGTGAGCTCCTTCTCGGCGGTCATCGCCCCGCGCGGGCCAAGACCGTCAAGAACCCTGACCCAGCAGCGACCTTCCCCGCCGGGAACATCTACCTCAGCATGCCCGGCCCGGGTGACCGGCTCGCCGCGCGGATCGCCGGTGAGATCGGTGAGCACTGGCATCAATTCGCGACACCGAACGCGTTGCAGTGCTACGCCGGCCAAGCCCCGGTCACCAGGCGCTCCGGCCGCAGCGAATACACCATCGCCCGACGACTGGCCTTCAACCGCTACCTCGGCGAAGCCGTCCTGCAATGGGCGTTCTGCAGCATCACCCGCTCCGCTTGGGCCCGCGACTTCTACAACGCCAAAATCGCCGCCGGCGACCGGCACTCCAGCGCTCTCCGCAAACTCGGCAACCGTTGGCTCGAACTGCTCTGGCACTGTCTACGCCTCGGCGTCACCTACAACGAAGACACCCACACCGCCAACCGCAACCGCGCCCTCCCGCCCACCCGGGCAGCCGAAGGTTGACAGAGGGTGTCTCACCAGCGCGTCTCCCCGGCGAAATACCGGGCCGCCTTCCGCAGAATGTCCCGTTCCTCCTCCAACTCCCGCACCCGCCGCCGCAACGCCGCGTTCTCGTCCTCCACCGACCCGGCCGCCGGCGGCCCCGCCGGCCCGGCCGCCGCACCCCGACGCCGATCATCAGCGCGGACCCAACTGCGCAACGTCTCCCGGTTGCCCCCGAGATCGTCAGCGATCCGCGCGATCGTCGCCCCCGGCCGAGACCGGTACAACGCGACCGCGTCAGCCTTGAACTCGGCGGGGTAGTGCTTGTTCACCATCTGTCAGGGACTCCTGATCTCCCCGGACCATCACAATCCAAGGCTCAAGTGTCCAGGACCAGGGGGAAACTCCCAGCAAGGGAGCCGGGCCACACCGGCCCGGCTCCGCTGTCGGGTTTCGCAGGCATCGATCGAGAAGCTACCCGTGAACGCCGTGTCCGTTCAACGCACCTGTCAGCCCTCAACTCGGCAGATCCGGTAGTTGACGACGGTGTCTAGTCCCACCACATGCTTGACGGGGCGGGTTCAACCGGTGCGGACTTCGGCGAGCCGCTTGACTGCGTACTCGTCGTCCCAGCAGACAGCAGCCTCCCACGCGACCGACGCTTGCGCGGCGATGTCGTACGCACCGTCGTCGAGGCCTGCGGCGTTGTCGGGCAGCACCAGGTCGAGGTCGGGCACGTCGACGTGCGCCTCGTCCCAGTCGATCAGGGCGACCTGACTTGCGGTCATGCGGACGTTGCCAGGGTTAGGGTCGCCGTGCACGACGCATGTCTGGCGTCCGGCGAGCCGGGCCCACGCTGCCCGGCATCGAGCCACGCCCTCCGGGGGCATCGCACCGAGGTCGATCTTCGTCCCGGTCTCGGCGTGCAGGAGGTCGGTCGACGACCGCCAGCCGGGGCGCTGCGGCCAGCCCTGCGTCAGCCGATGCAACTCGCGGAGCGTGCCGGCCACGCGACGCCAGTCGGCCTGCGTCTCGGGCGGTCCGCCATCCAGGTAGGTCATCACCACCAGACCATCGGCGAACAGCCGGCCGTCCATGGTCGGGATCGGCACCGGCACAGTCAGACCTTCACGGTCGAGGTGTTGGAGAAGCTCTGTCTCCCACGCGAGATCAGCGTCGCTCCTGGTGCCGAGACGGCCGACCGCGAGGTGCCCGTTGACGCGCACGCTCCACACGTCGTTGGCGACTCCGCCAGCGAGCGGCTCGATGCGAGCGACGCCGTCACCCCACTGCCCGAGTGCCTCCCACCCCATCCGCCACACCTTACGGGTCTTCCGACATGTTCTGGCATGACCGAACGCCGGCTTTCGCAATCCCGTGACGCGGGTAGCGCTGAACCAGAGGCATGACAGTACGTGTCATGGCAGCTGCAGTGACTCGGGCCGTGAGGGTCTACTCGAGACGGGTCGCCTGCTGCTCAGACCTTGGCGGGTAGCCGAGGCTGTCGTCAAGCGTGAGCTGTGGACCGAACGTGATCCACGAGTGCCGCCGCACCGCCGAATCGACGCGGATGGACACCCCACGATCGCGGAGCTCGACGAATGCCTGGTCCTTTCGCGCGTTCGAGGCACCAGAGCTGTCTTGGTCACACCTTGATGCCCATGTGTCGAAACGTGGTGGCGTCACAGACACCGGTGGCTTTGATGCCACGCATGTGCTGGTACCAGCGAACGCCGGCCTCCGTGCGTGGGCCGTAGAATCCGTCCGCCACGCCGCACTGCTTGGCGCCGATGAACCGCTGCACGAACAGAACGTCGTAGCCATGCATCGGCGGCCGGGTCAGTCGTAGCGACCGGGAACCGGGCTTGCCCGGCTGTGCGGGCGCTGGCCTGCGCGCCGGAGCCCGCGAAGCCGGTTGTGGAGCCTTCGCAGCAGGGGACGGTGCCGCGGCTACACCCCACGCGCTGCGGTTGTTCTCAAATGCGCTGCCGTAGCGGCCGGAGATGTGCACGTGCCCGGTGTGCGGATCCGATCCCGTGTACCTGCGCGGCTGAAAGCCGTGGGTCCGGCTCCAGATGGTTCGATTGAAGATCACATACTGCGTGCTGGGGTGGCGGATCGCCACACGGACCAGAGCATGCGGGTCGATGCCGTTGACGTCGACGTCAATGGCGTGTACGACGCCCCGCGAGTCCGGGTTGTGGTCGGACTTGCGGCGCTGATGACTGACGTCGCCGATCCAGCCGTCGAAGCGCCTCTGGTGATGCGGCCACCGTCGGTAGATCTCATGCCGCAGCGTTGCGAGGTTCGTGGCGAGCGCCGCCATCACGCACCCCCTCGTTTCTCATCGCCGAGGTCGTACTCCACCGCCTCGCCGGCAAGTTCCTCGGCATCCTCGTCCTCGTCCTGGTGGGTCACGTCCTCGTCGTCAACCACGCCGTCCGCAGACCGATCCTCGGTGACCTCCACCTGATCGGGGCTCTCCTGCTCCGCCTCCTCCGTCACGGCTACCTGCTGCAGCTCCTCGGGCACCGGTTCAGCCGGGCCAGCAGGTCCGGCAGTGCCAGAGGGTTCGACCGTGGCCGGGACGGCCTCGGGCCGGTCCTGAGGGTCGTCATCGGTGGCGGGTGGGACGTCTGTGGCCGGTAGTTCGCCTCTGGTCGGCGGCGTTGGCTGATTCGCCTCGGGGTCGGTGCTGGGCACGCTGTTGAGCAGTGACTGTGCCCGGTCGTCGATGAAGCGGGTGGCCAGCTGTTGGGCGTAGCCGAGGACGAGCGCGTAGGCCAGGATTTGCCGCTGGGAGTCCAGCTCGGACAGCCCGGGTACGAAGTTTCCGCCAAGCAGAAGGACTCCGGCGAGCGCGGTGAGGGATCCGGTGGGCACCTTGAGCCAGGTCAGGGCGAGGGGTACCCCGTACGGGGTGGACGAGCCGCGGAGCTTGCGGATGGCGAACGCGGCAGCCAGCGCACCGCCGAGCAGCCCCAGGCCGGCGACGATGATCACGTCGCCCGGCTCGGGGTGTTGCGGCTGGTCGGTGCCGGGCGCCGCCGACGGCGGGTCTTCCCCGCTGGGGCACACGGTGCGGGTGGCGGGGCCGTTGGGCGTCGTCTGGGGGGCGGTGATGCTGGGTTTGAAGCACAGCGGCATCGCGTCGGGGTACTTGGCCACCACGACCACCAACGCCGTCATGAACAGCGCCATGAAGACGGCGGCGGCCAGCAGCACGTTACGGAATCCACGCACCCGCGCGTGCAACTGGTCGGACGCGTCATACGCGATCTCCATCGCCTGCTTGAGCTGGGCCCGCTTCCTGGCCTCGATGTGTCGAGCAGCATCAGCGCGCACCCGGCCCTGCATCCGGTCGACCCGCTGGTCCGCGCGCAGGTCGGGCCGGATCAGAGCCTCGAACTTCAGCCGCCGAACATCCTCCGGCGGCAAGCACGTCTCCAACTTGGCCAGCACGCCGGGAGTGAGGGCATCCAGGTCTTCGGGCGCAAGCAGGTCGACGAGAGCGATCTTCGCCGCGTGCAGGCTCTGGTACGCCTGCTCGACGGCGCCGCCCCGCCAGCGGTCGAGCAGGCCCCTGCGCCGCCGTCGGCCTTCTGCCTGGGTGGCCGTGTCGACCGCGGCGAGCAGTTTCTCCACCGCGTCCGCCGCCGCCTGCCGTCGGGGGTCGGGCGGCTCCGACGCGAGCGCTACCTGCATCTGTGCGCGGACGGCCTTGGCCTGCACCGCCGCCTGCGCGGCCCACGGCTCGGACCACAGGCGGGGAAGGGGCTCATCGAGGGTCTCGGCCATAGCCCACCGTCCCGATTCTCACACCCCGCCATCCCGAAAGACGGCGATGGTGTACTGGCCGCCACGATAGGCCCGCCGCCAGCCGGCAATCAGACCAGAAGCCGCCCGCCATCCTGTCGGGAACGCGTCACACTTGCAGCCATTCCTGTCTGACAATGGGCGTCCACGGGAATGCCATCGCGGCTCTCGTCGTCCGGAGCATGGCCAGCCGTACGCCAACCTCACGTACGTGCCGGCCGTTCAACGGTTCGTGGACCGGTCCGAGCAGGCTTCGCACGACAGTCGACGCGTCGACAAAACACCCGAGTGCGGTGCCGCGTCGTCCGCCGCTGTCGAACTGGATGCCGTGGATCTCGCGGGAGGTATCGCGTGGACGCTCTGCGGTAGACCTCTCACTCACGGTGGTCGGCTGTCGCATGGAGAACCCCTCCCCACCCTGCTTCCAGGCCGGTAGTGGGCTGCCGTCGATGGCGATCTGGGTTACCAGGCGGGACTTGGCGTGGACATGGCTTCTCACCGGTGCGGCGCCACCTGCAACACGGGCTCGCGCCCGGCGTTGGAGGACCCCGCCCGCCGCAGGGCACTCGCTACTTCGGGCGAAGTAGGCGGCAGTAGTAGCGGTGGCGGCGATTGCCTACCGAGGGCGGACGATGCCGCGTGTCCGGGTCGCGACGATCGGTGGCATGCCAGAAACGTCACTGTCCCCAGCGGCCGCAGACGCCGTCATGAGCCCTGCGGTGGAGCACCTGCGGCTGCGCCGGGGCCCCTTGCTGATCACGTCGCTGCTGGCCGTCACGGGCGGCGCTCTTGTCTACCTCGCTCCGCTGGCCGCAGTGTGGCGCACCGCGTGGCCGTACGCGATGCTGTTCGCCGCGCTGGGCGCCGCCCAGCTGGGCACGGTTGCCCGCGTGCTGGTCCGCCCGACGTCGCGCCGGGTGCTGCTGGCTGCCGCCGCGGCGCTGGCCTTCCTCGTCGTATGGGTCCTGACCCGCGGCAACCCGGTCCTGCCTGGTCCCTCGCCGTGGATGCCGGCCGACTCGGTGATCGGGTTCGTCGACTACGTCTGCGCGGGGCTGCAGGTCATCGGCGTAGCGGGATTCGGCACCGTGTGGGTTCTCGGCGCGGTGGCCGCCTCCCGAGGCCCGGACGGGCATGCTTCGGGCCGGCCCCGGCTGCGCCGGGTGGCGGGGGCCCTCGCTGTCGCGCCGGTGACGCTGGTCGTGCTGCTGGGCGGGTTCGTGGGGTTCAGCGGGGCCAGCGACGGGCTCGCGGGAGCTGGTTTCCCCGGCGACACGGTGGCTCCACGCCACCTGCCCGCCGGGCAGCGCAGCACAGTGGAGTACTGCCGGATCGACGGGGTCCCGCTGGCGATGGATATCTACACCCCACCGGCCGGCGCCGCGGTTCCGGGCCGGATCGCCCCGGTGGCGATGTACATCCACGGCGGTGGCCTGGTACTCGGCGACCGCAAACTCTCCGGGCTGGGCGCGTCACTGTCCAATCACCAGGCTGCGCTGTTCACCCCGCTGCGGGAGCGGCTGAACGCCAACGGCTATCTCGTCGCCTCGATCGACTACCGGCTGACCCCCGCCGCCGGGTGGCCCGCCCCGCTTGAGGATGCCAAATGTGCGGTGCGGTTCCTCCGGACGCATGCCGCCGACCTTGGTGTCGACCCGTCCCGCATCGGTGTGTGGGGTGCCAGTGGCGGTGGTTGGCTCTCGTCGCTGCTGGGTCTGACCGGGCGGCAGGGCGGGCCCGGCCCGTACGCCGGGCAGTCCAGCGCGGTCCAGGCCGTGGTGGACATGTTCGGCCCCACCGACCTCAACGACTTCGCCGACGCGCCGCCGTTCATCCGGTTTCTGCTCTGGGCCGGTATCGGGTCATCCGAGGCCACCCGCCAGTCGGCCAGCCCGATCAACTACATCACCGACCAGGCGCCGCCATTCCTGATCCTCCACGGCGCGCTGGACGAGGACGTCGCACCGCGCCAGTCCGTCCGGTTCGCCGAGCGGCTGCGCACCGCGGGCGTGCAGGCAGAGCTTGTCGAGGTCGCCGGCACCGGGCACACCCTGGCCACCCCCGGACAGCAACCGTCGACCCAGCAGGTGACCGACATGGTGGTGGACTTCTTCCTGGCAACGCTGTGATGACGCCGGTCCGGGTGGGTGCCACCCACCCATCAGATGCGGAAGGTGGGGCATCCCCCACTCCGCACCTGAGGCGGCCGGGCGAACCGCCCATCGGCGGGCGCTGGGCGGGACGGTCCGTGGCGGACCGGGCGCGCGGACGCATACGGTGAGCGGGTGTTGAGGGGCGGCCCGGTGCTACGGCGGTGGACGGTGGACACCGGAATCGCGCTCGCGGTGCTGGTTGCTGCCGAGATCGCGATAGCGACCGGCAGTGAGGACGGCTCGGTTGACCGGGACCGGTTCGCCTATCTGCTCGGATTGGCGATGGCGGCCCCGCTGCTGCTGCGCCGGCGGTACCCGACCGCCGTGCTGTGCGCCGTCTCCGCGGTGCTGCTGCTGTTCTACGCCCTCGACTATCCGGGCTTCCCGCCGGCACTGGTGCTCGCGGTACCGCTGTATGACACGGTCCGTGTCGGGCGCCTGTGGTGGGCGGCGCCGGTGCCGGTGTTCTTCCTGACCGTTGGTGCCGTCGTGCTGATCGTGCACCGGGAGATGCCGCCGCTGGAACTGCTCGCCGCGTTCCTGCCGCAGGCCGCGACGCTGGCGGTGGCGATGCTGCTCGCCGCGTTGATGCGCAGCCGGGCCGCGTACGCCGCCGAGGTGCGGCACCGACTGGACCAGGCAGAACGGGAACGCGTACTGGAGGCGCAGCGCCTGGTCACCGAGGAACGGCTGCGAATCGCCCGCGACCTGCATGACACGGTGGGACACGCGATCGCCACCATCACCGTCCAGTCCGCCGCCGCCCTGCAGCTGCTGGACGCAGAGCCGGAGCGGGCTCGGGAGGCGCTGGTGAGCATCCGGGGCACCGGCAAGGCGGCGCTGGCCGAGATGCGCGCCACCCTCGGTCAGCTGCGCTCCGACGGTCGGCCGGACCCGGCGGGGCCGGACCAGCGCGGGCGCGGACCAGCGGAGCGGGACACAGGACTACACCGGCTGCCCGAGTTGCTGGCCGCAGTGCGGGCGGCGGGTGTGCCGGTTGAGCTGCACAGCGAGCTGTCCGGGGAGCGGCTGCCCGCAGCGCTTGACGAGACGGCGTATCGGATCGTGCAGGAGTCACTGACCAACGTGCTGCGGCACGCCGGGGCGGCCGCTCGTGCCGAGGTGTCGCTGCGGCCGGTGCCGGACTCGCTGTCGGTGGAGGTACGCGACGACGGGGTGGGCGCCGATGCCGGCGGGACGCCGTCCGGCGGGCGAGGGCTGACCGGGATGCGGGAGCGTGCTGAGGCGCTGAGCGGCAGGTTCGAGGCGGGGCCACGGCCGGGTGGGGGGTTCCAGGTCCGGGCGATACTGCCCTGGGAGTCCCCGAACCACGAACCGCCGCACCGGTCACGGGACCAACGGCAGCCTCGGGAGGGTGAACTGACGTGATCCGGGTGTTGCTCGTCGACGATCAGGCCCTGGTGCGGGCCGGGTTCCGGGCGTTGCTGGAGGGCGTGCCCGAGATCAACGTGGTGGGTGAGGCCGGCAACGGCGGCACGGCGGTGGCGCTGGCCCGGGAGCTTCGCCCGGACGTGGTGCTGATGGACATCCGGATGCCCGGTGTGGACGGTGTCACCGCGACCCACCGGATCACCGGCGACCCTCAACTGTCCGGCGTACGGGTGCTGGTGCTGACCACGTTCGCCGAGGAGGACGACGTGTTCGCCGCCCTCCGCTCCGGGGCCAGCGGCTTCCTGGTCAAGGACACCGAGCCGGACGAGCTGGTGCAGGCGGTACGCGTGGTTGCCAGGGGCGACGCGTTGCTGTCGCCCAGCGTCACCCGGGCGGTGATCAGACGCTCGGTCGGGTCGGGGCGACCCGCCGACAGGCCGAGGCCCGAGCCGCCGGAGTTGGCCCTGCTCACCGCCCGGGAACGGGAGGTGGTGCACCTCGTCGCGGCCGGCCTGAGCAACGACGACATCGCCAACCGTCTGGTGGTCAGCCCGCTCACCGCCAAGACCCACGTGTCCCGGGCGATGGTCAAGGTCGGTGCCCGGGACCGGGCCCAACTGGTGGTCTTCGCCTACCAGAACGGCCTGGTCAGCCCGGACGGATACGACGCTGGAAGTACGACCCGGTAGTAGGCCGCCACGGCAAAGGCTCCGCGGGAGGGACGCTTCCGCCTCGGGCACGCCGGACGATCTGCGGCATGACCGACTCATGGCTCTCCCGCCTCGCCGCCTTCTGCCACCGGCGCCGGTTCACGGTGCTGTCCGGCTGGATCGTGCTCGCCGCGGCCATGGTGCTGCTCGCCGTTGGATACGGCGCGGGCTCCGCCGATGACTTCAGCACCGACGCCACCCAGTCCGGCCGGGCGCAGCAGTTGATCGCCGAGCACTTCCCCGGGTTCACCGGCGACAGCCTGACCCTGGCCGTGCGATCCGACGCCGCCCTGGACGATCCCGCGACGCGGGATCGGGTGCAGCGGGTCGTCGACCTGCTCGCCGCCACCGGGCACGTCGCCCGGGTCACTTCCCCGTACGACGCACAGGACCAGATCACCGCCGACCGGCACACCGGGTACGCGGTGGCGATGCTCGACCTCCCCAGCGACGAGATGCCGGTCGCGGCGACCCAGAAACTCCTCGACCAGGTACGCGAGGCCAGCGGCTCCGGGGTGACCTTCGCGCTGGCCGGGCCGGCCGTCAACAACGTCGAGACTCCCGGCGGTGGCCCGGCCGACGCGGTGGGGCTCGCCGCGGCAGCGGTCGTCCTGCTCTTCGCGTTCGGCTCGGTGCTGGCGATGGGGCTGCCCGTCATCACCGCGATCCTCGGGATCACGGTGGGCCTGTCCGGGATGTTCCTACTGGGGCACGTGTTCCCCGCTCCCGGATTCGCGCCGGTCCTGGCCAGCATGATCGGCCTCGGGGTGGGCATCGACTACGCCTTGTTCATCGTGACCAGGTATCGGGAGGCGCTGCACTCCGGCCGTACCCCACGGCAGGCCGTGGTGACCGCGACCGCGACCGCCGGACGAGCGGTGCTGTTCGCCGGCGCGACCGTCGTGGTGGGCCTGGCCGGGCTGCTGCTGACCGGACTCGGCTTCATGCGCGGCCTGGCGGTCGGCGCGGCGGTGACGGTCCTCGCGACCATGCTGGCCGCGGTCACCCTGCTACCGGCCCTGCTCGGCCTGGTCGGACACCGGATCGACCGGCTGTCGGTACACCGCCGCCGCGCCCCGGCCAGGCCCTGGTCGTCCCTCTGGGCCGGCAGCGTCATCCGCCGGCCGCTGCTCGCCACCCTGGCCGGGGCGCTGGTACTGGCGGCGCTGGCCGCGCCGGCGTTGGGCCTGCGGCTGAGCATGCCGGACGGCAGCACCCAGCCTCAAGACACCAGCGCCTACACCGCGCACCGGATTCTCGCCGACGGTTTCGGCGGCGGCTTCGACGCCACCCTGTGGGTCGTGGTCGGCCTGCCCGACGGCGATCCGGACCAGGTTGCCACGGTGATCGCGGCCGAGCCCGGTGTGGCATCAGTGGACCTACCGCGGCGCAGCCACGACGGGGCGATCGCTTTGCTCGCCGTCCGCCCGACCACCGGCAGCCAGGACGAGGCCACCGCCGCGTTGGTGCACCGGCTCCGCGCGGTCACCGCGGACCAACCGGTACTCGTCGGCGGCGTGGTCGCCTCGGCCATCGACTTCGCCGAACTGACCGCCGACCGACTCCCCGTGGTGATTGTCGCGGTGGTCGGCCTGTCGCTGCTGCTGCTGGTGGTGCTCTTCCGATCGCTGCTGCTCGCGGTGAAGGCTGGCCTGCTCAACCTGATGTCGATCGGCGCGTCGTTCGGGGTGCTGGTCGCAGTGGTGCAGTGGGGCTGGCTGGGCAATGTCCTGAACTTTCCCACGACCATGCCGGTCACCGCCTGGGTGCCGCTGATCATGTTCCCGGTGCTGTTCGGACTCTCCATGGACTACGAGGTCTTCCTGGTGTCCCGCATCCGAGAGGCGTACGACACAATCGGTGACACCCGCCTGGCGGTACGCGAGGGGCTCGTCCGCACCGCCCGGGTGATCACCGCTGCCGCGGCCATCATGATCGCCGTGTTCCTGTCCGTGATGCTCGGCGCCGACGTCGGTGTCAAGCAACTCGGTCTCGGCCTGGCCGTCGCGGTGTTCGTGGACGCCACGATCGTGCGGTTGATCGTGCTGCCGGCCACGATGGAGCTGGTCGGCCGGTTCAACTGGTGGCTACCGGGCTGGCTCGACCGGGCACTGAGCAGGGTCCGCCCCGACGAAGCCGAGCCCACGACCGGCCAAATGATCGAGCAGGTGGCTGCGCTCGAGAACCAGGATGAGGAGATCGTCGCGTGAGTGGGACGGCGTACGTACGAACTGCAGCAGGCCGTTGGTGTCCTCGTTGGTGCCGCGTTGCGAGGGGTTGTGGGGGTCGGCGAACGGACCGCTGCAGGCGCTACTACACCGAGCCACACGACCGGGCGCCCGTCGAGGCCGAGCACCGGAGCCTGGTCGCCCGGTAAAGGCCGGCGACGTCGGGCGGGCCCTGCACATGCTCGACGAGCACCCGCCGTGTTCGAGCACGACGGCGCCGGCCAGCGGTGCGCCGGCCCTCGCCATGGTGACGGCAGCGGCGGGTCGTCCAGGTCGCAGCGCTGCTGCGCGCCCGGGCGCCCGCTGCCGGGCTGAGCCCACTATCGGTGCTCGGCGCGGGGTGGGGCGCTACGGACAAGGTGACCATGGCGGTGCTACGCACCCCTCGGCGAAGAGCGACTGTCAGCCGAGCGGGACGGGGCCATGAAGGCGCAGCCCGTGCTGGGAATCGGCCAATGCCGATCCCCAGCACAAGTCCAAGCGACAGGAGTCGGCGACACCCCCGGGCGCCCGGCGGGTCGGGGCGAGGCTTGGAGCGTCTCTGGAGCGCGCGGCCCTACCGTGATGCGCCATCGCACAGGAGAAGGAGACATGCGCACTTTCGCTGGGTCCCCGACGGGTCGCCGTCACCTCATCGTCGCGCTCTGCGTCGTGGTGGCGCTCACGGTCTTCCTTGCGGGTCCGGCTGCGGCCGAACCGCCGGAGAGGTCCGACGCCGTCGTGGTAGTGGTCGCTCCCGACTTCGCAGCATTTCCGGCCCCCGAGAACGGCCGTGCGGGATCCGCCTACAGCACAAAGAACGGCAGCCGCTGGCGTTACGCCTGGCACTGGCGGCTGCTGATCGACAAGAACGACGCGTTCGGGGTTACGACGGCGAGCGTCCTGCTCCACCCGCTCGGCGGTTGAGGGGAGCCACGGGATGGGGGAGTTTCTTCGCCGCTTCCGCATCCCTCGACAGAGGAGGCCGAGATGGGCGAGACCGACACGGAGTACCGCCGGCTTCCGATCGGGACCGACCCGCCGTATCGTGCGGAGATGCACGTGCGGGTCCTGGGACCTGTCGTCGTCCAGCGCGAGGGCGCCAGCGTCACGCTCGGAGGACGCAAGCAGCGGACGGTCCTGGCCCTTCTCGCGGCGCGCGTCCGCGAGGTCGTCTCAATCGACGCGCTCATCGACGGGCTCTGGGGGGACGAGCCCACGCCGGGTGCCCGTTCGACGCTGCAGACGTACGTCTCGAACCTGCGCGCGGCCGTCGGGGATGTGATCGTTCGCGACGGCGGCGGGTATCGGCTCCAAATTGATCCCCGCGACGTCGACGCGGTCCAGTTCGAGGAGGCGGTCGAGCGCGCCCGGGAGCTGGTTGAGACGAACCCGCCGGAGGCTGCCCAGCGGCTGCGAGCGGCCCTCGCGCTGTGGCGGGGGCATCCCTACGCCGACGTCATCGCGTCCTTCCCGCTCGAGCTCGAGGCGCAGCGTCTCGAGGAGCTGAGGCTCGCAGCCGTGGAGACCCGCATCGAGGCCGAGCTCGCGATGGGCTACGCCGCCGAGCTCGTAGCCGAGCTCGAAGTGGTGTGCAGCGAGTATCCCTTCCGCGAAGAGTTCCGCGCGCAGCACATGCTCGCGCTCTACCGCTCGGGCCGGCGGGCGGAGGCGCTCCGTGCCTACCAGAAGACGCGCACCTACCTGATCGAGGAGCTCGGTCTCGACACTTCGACCCGACTCCGCCAGCTTGAGCAGCAGATTCTGAACCACGCCCCTGCACTCGACTTCGAGGTGCAGCCGCAGATCGAGACGCTCGCCTTCCTGCTGACCGACATCGAGGACTCGACGGTGCTCTGGGAGCTCAGGACCGAGGAGATGCGGGCTGTGGTCAAGCGTTTCGAGAGGATCGTGCGCTCGGCGCTCGAAGCGGTCGGAGGGCGGATCGTCAAGCGCGTCGGCGACGGCATGGACACGGTCTTCGCCGACGTCGGCGCGGCTGTCGCCGCCGCCGAGGACATTCAGCGCGAGCTGGCCGCGGTCGAGCGGTTCGAGACCGGCCCGCTGCTCGTGCGGATGGCGATCGACGTCGGCGAAGTGGAGAGTCGCGATGGGGACTACTTCGGGCCCGTGCTGAACCGGGCCGGACGGATCCTCGCCTCCGGCCACGGCGGGCAGGTCCTTCTGTCGGGCGGCGCTCACGCCGCGCTCGCCGGACGCGAGGCCGGCTGGCAAGCGAAGGCGCTCGGGGAGTACCGGTACAAGGGCATCGGCAGCCCGGTCAGCGTCTTCCAGCTCCTCATCGACGGGCTGTCGGCCGATTTCCCGCCGCTGCGCATCGACCGTCTCCCTCCTCAGCTGCCCGTGCATGCCTTCGGCCGCTCGGTGCGCGGCTACGAGCTGCGGGAGGAGGTCGGCCGAGGCGACTTCGCGGTCGTGTTCCGTGCCTATCAACCATCGGTCGGGCGCGAGGTGGTAATCAAAATCATCCGACCGGAGTTCGTGAACCAGCCGGCGTTCGTGCGGAGCTTCGAAGCCGAGGCGCGCATCGTCGCCCAGCTCGAGCATCCGCACGTAGTGTCGCTGTACGACTACTGGCGAGACCCCGACGGCGCCTACCTCGTCATGCGCTGGCTCCGGGGCGGGTCGCTGCGGGACGCGCTCGAGCGGGGGCCCTGGAACACCGGGCCGGCGATCCGGCTCCTCGATCAGGTGCGCGCCGCGCTCTCCTACGCTCACCGCCGGGGCGTCGTGCACGGCGGCCTCAAACCCACGAACGTTGTCCTCGACGAGGACGGCAACGCCTACCTCTCTGACTTTGGGATCGCGTCCAGGCTCGCAGATCTGTCGGAGTCTCCTCGGGTCGCGAGCCCCTCGCCCGCCTACGTGACGCCCGAGGAGTTGCGCGGCGAGCCTCGGACGGTCCGATCGGACCTCTACTGCCTCGGCCTCCTCACCTTCGAGCTCGTGACGGGCCGGCGGCCGCCGATGGACGGACGGCTGCCTTCGGTGAACGCGATTCGGCCGGAAATTCCAGCGATGCTCGACACGGTGGTCGCAAAGGCGACCGCCGACGACCCTGACGACCGCTACGAGTCGGTGGACGTGTTGGTCGCGGCGGTCGCGGAGGCACTCGGCAAGCAGCCGCGAGATCTGGATGCGCGATACACGGCGGCCGAAAACCCGTACAAGGGGCTGCGGGCGTTCGGCGAGGCCGATGCCGAGCAGTTCCACGGACGCGAATCGGTCGTGGAGGAGCTGCTGGCCACGCTCGGCGAGCGGCGGCTCGTCGCCGTCGTCGGGCCCTCCGGCATCGGGAAGTCGTCGATCGTGAGGGCCGGGCTCGTCCCGGCGGTCCGCCAGGGTCGCCTTCCGGCCTCCGAGAGCTGGGCGGTCACCGACATGTTCCCGGGCTCGTATCCGTTCGACGAGCTGGCGGCCGCACTCCTGCGGGTCGGGGTCACCCATCCTCCCGAGCTCGTGGACGAGCTCGCGCGCGACGAGCTGGGAGTGAGTCGCCAGGTCAAGCGGCTTCTCCCGCCCGACACCGGGCTGCTTCTCGTGATCGACCAGTTCGAGGAGCTCTTCACGCTGACGACGGACAAGGAGACGCGTCGACGCTTTCTCGACGGCCTGACCCGCCTCGCCACCGACGCCCGCTCCCGGACGCGCGTGGTGCTCACCCTGCGCGCCGACTTCCTCGACCACCCGCTGTCCTACCCGGAGTTCGGCGAGCTCCTTCGGCAGGGAATGTGCGCCGTCACCGTCCCCTCCGAGGACGACCTCGCGGCTGCGATCGAGCGGCCCGCGGCGCAGGTGGGCGTCCGCTTCGCGCCAGGCCTCGTCTCACAGATCGTGGCCGATGTGCGGGACCAGCCGGGAGCGCTCCCGCTCCTCCAGTACGCCCTGACCGAGCTCTTCGCGGGCCGGACCAACGACCTCCTGACCGAAGAGGGCTACCGCGCGACTGGCGGGGTCGTCGGTGCCCTCGGCCGCCGCGCCGAGGAGCTCTACCAGGGTCTCGATCCGTCGGCACGCAAGGCCGTACGCCAGGTCTTTCTGCGTCTCGTCACTGTGGATACGCAGGCACACGACACCCGCCGGAGAGTGCGGCGGCGCGAGCTCCGGCAGCTCGAGATCGAGCCCGCCGTCCTCGACGAAGTTTTGGACCGCTACGGCGAGCACCGCCTGCTCGCCTTCGACCGCGAGCCGCTGACTCGTAGCCCTACCGTCGATGTCGCCCACGAAGCCCTGCTCGGCCAGTGGGAGCGCTTTCGCTCGTGGATCGACGAGCGCCGCGAGGATCTGCTCCTGCAGCGCCGTTTGAGGGACGCGGTCGAGGAGTGGGAGAGCTCCGGCCGCGACGACGGCTACCTGCCTCTTGAGGGCCGCCTCGCGCAGTTCGAGAGCTGGGCCGCGGCGACCGACATCGGCTTGACCGGAGGCGAGCGCGAGTACCTAGCAACAGGCCGCGTCCAAGCCGACGAGCGCCGGAGGCGGACGACGCACCGGCGCCGCGCTGTGGTCGCTGTGCTCGCGGCTGCCGCTGCCATCTCCCTGCTGCTTGCCGCGGTCGCGCTCCTGAGCCGGGAACGAGCGAAGGACCAGGAGGCCGTCGCCACATCACGTGAGTTGGCCGCTTCGGCGATCGCCGTGCTCGACCGTGACCCGGAGCTGAGCGTCCTTCTGGCCCTTGAGGCCGCGAAGGCCGCCGAGCCGACGTACGAGGCCGTGTCCGCCCTCCACGAGGCCCTTCGTGAGCACCGAACCATCTGGACGATGCCCGGGCCGAAGCTGCCGCCGATCGGCCGATGGGCCGGGGGCGACGCCTCCCTCGGCCCGGACGGTCGCTCGCTTCTCTCCGCCGGGACCAACCGGCTCGAGGTCTGGGACGTCGGTGGACACGAGCCCCGATGGGGACTCGAGCTCGATGACGGTGAGCTGGTGTCCAGCGCGCACTTCACGCGAGACGGGTCGCAGATCGTCGGGGCCGTCGGCTGGAGTCAGACCGCGGGGCGCACACCGCCTCGCGGAGCACGGCCGGGGATCCACGTCTGGGATGCCGCGTCGGGCCAGGAGGTGCGCTACGTACCGACGGGCGCGTGCCCCTTACGCGGCTTCGTGCTGCACGGCCCGTTCATCGATCTCTCACGACCCCTGGTGGTCGTCGCCCGCCCCCGTGTCGCTCAGCCAGCCACAGGCGGTGAGTGCGACTTCGAGAAGGTCGGCGTGACGCTGTTCGACCTCGAGTCCGACGCTCAGAAGCTACTCGCTGTGGAGGCGGGACTCAACGGAGCTTCCAGGAGTGCCGACGGGAGGTACGTCGCCCTCGCCGGCCAGACGAGAACGTGGGTCGTGGACACGGTCACCGGCCGCGACGTTTTCAGCCGCGCCGTGGAGCTGGGGCGCGCGGCGGTGCTGAATGCGGACGGCAGCCGGGTCGTCACCGGTGGAAACCGCGAGCCGCTGACGCTCTGGGACGTCCGCTCCGGCGATCGCCTGCGCACCCTTGGCGACGCGGGGATCGAGTCCACCGCGCTGCAGTTCGACAAGGAGGAGAAGAGCCTGCTGGTGATCGGCTCGTTCGGCTCGGGTGTCTTCCTGTACGACGTCACCTCCGGCAGTGAGCGGATGGCGCTCCGCGGCCACGAGGGCGAGGTCACCCAGGCCAACCTGAGCGAGAACGGTCTGCGGTTGGCGACCCGCGCGATCGACGGCGAGGTTCGCGTGTGGGACCTCTCGGCGCGCGGTGAGGTTGGCGGCTTCGCCCTGAAGTCCGGAACGTTTCTGGCGGATGGCATCGACACTGTCGACGATCGAGGCGTGGCATGGCTGTTCACGTCGGTCACGGGCGGCGACCTGATCGTGTTCGACCCGTCCACCGGTGCGATCGCGACGGAGATTCCGCACATCACCGGCCAACTCGGCGCGTTGTCTCCCGACGGCGGGCGCGTAGCCGCCCAGCAGCTGATGTCCGAGGCGGTCCCCAGATTCGGGGCGATCCGCGTCCACGATCTGCAGCGGGGCACGGTTACGACGATGCAGGGACTGTGCGTCTACGTCGAGCTCGAAGAGAACCCGCAGTGCAGAAAGGCGCCGGAGACGCCGTACCGGGAGTGGGTGTGGAGCCTCGACTTCTCACCTGACGGGTCGCTCCTCGCGGCCGGTGGATACACCTCCGGCGTGAGCGTGTGGGACTCACGCACCGGCGAGCTGCGCTTCAACAGCGGCAGCTTCTCGCAGCCAACGGCGTCGATCGACTTGAGTTCCGCAGCGACGGTCGCCTTCAGCCCTGACGGGCGACACCTCGTCGCGTCAGCTGAGGACGAGTTCGTGGTGTACGACGTCGCGACGTGGACCGAGCTCGTGCACCGTACGTTCGAGGAGGGTTGGCTTCGCGTCGTTCACTTCACTCCCGACGGCGGACGCCTGGTCGGCGTCAGCCAGCGCGGCAACGTCGTTCTCGTCGACCCCGACACCTGGGTGGTGGACGCGGTTCTGACGGGCCACCGCGGGGTCCTCAAGGACGTCGACGTGAGCCCCGACGGGGCCATGATCGCGTCCTCGGACAGCACCGGACTCATCCGAGTCTGGGATACGTCGACGGGTGCGCCGCTGCAGGCCATCCCGCTGCAACAGCAGGTACAGAACGTCGAGTTCGTGGACGATCACCACCTGCTCGTCACATTGGATGAAGGGCCGGACGTGTACGTCATGACCGTGGACGTCGACGAATTGCTCGACATCGCGCGCCGCCGCGTGACCCGTGGGCTCACCGACGAGGAGTGCCGGACCTACCTCCACGTCGATCGGTGCTCCTCGTGATTCTGCTTTCGCCACGCGCACGCGGTCTCGGTCATCCGGAGCTCGGCCTCACCAGGACGTAGCGGCACCGGGAGCCGGCACCCCGGCGACCGCCGGGTCCCGGTTCCCCGCGACTGGTGTAACCGTCAAGAGCGCTCGCGGCCGAAGGCGGCGGCGTCCAGGTGGCGTTTGGAGCGTTTCTGGAGAGCTCGCGCGTACGGTCGCCCGCAATGTCTCGCGAGGAGGGAGCGCCATCCCTCGCTGTGGCAGCGGCAAACCACCGACGAGAAGGAGTTCGACGATGAAAGTGCGTCTACTGCTCGCCACCGTCACGGTGTGTGTGCTCGCAGTCGAGCCGGCCGCCGCAGCGGCCCCGGTCGCGCCCACAACCGTCGCCGTTTCGTCCACGGCCGGTAGCCCGTTCGCCGACTGCGCCGCCGACCTTCCTGACCTCCAGCGCTCGCTCGGCGCGGTCGATTTTGCGAACAGCGAGGTCGAGCCGTATCTGGCGGTCAACCCGACAAACCCAGACAACCTCATCGCCGTCTGGCAGCAGGATCGCTGGAGCGGCGGCGGCGCCAGGGGCAACCTCGCCGGGGTGAGCTTCGACGGCGGAGAGACCTGGGAGACGGTCGTGGTCACGAGGTCGTCCGCCTGCACCGGAAACGCCTTCTGGGCGCGGGCCACCGACCCGTGGGTAACCTTTTCTCCGGACGGGACCGCGTACTTCATGCACCTGGGGGTCTACTCGCCGCTCGTCCCGCTTCCGGACACCTTCGCGGTCGACGGCATGCTCGTCACACGCTCGCACGACGGGGGCCTGACCTGGGAGGAGTCGACGGAGCTCGTCCTCGACACCTCCGCGACCTCCATGCACGACAAGAACACGATCACCGCCGACCCCAACAACAGCAGCTTCGTGTACGCGGTCTGGGATCGGCTCAACAGCCCACCGTCCGACAACGGTAACCCGACGGCCTTCGAGAACGCCGCTGTGTTCGCGGGCGACACCATCTTCACGCGCTCGACCGACGGCGGCGAGACCTGGGAGCCGATCCGCACGATCCTGAAGGCTTCGGCGTACGACCAGACGATCGCCAATCAGATCGTGGTCCGTCCCGCAAGCGCGGGCGGAGATCTGGTCAACGTCTTCAGCCTCATCCACGAGAAGTCGAATACCGGCGAATCGCGTGGCTGGAACGTCGCAGCTCAGACCTCGAGCGACCATGGCGCGACCTGGTCGACAGCGGTCACCGCGGCCAGAATGCTGCCGAATCCGACCGTCGACCCGGACACGGGCCTGCCCGTGCGCGCCGGCGCTATCGGCGTGGACGCTGCCGTCGATCCGACGAGTGGGAGCGTCTTCGCGGTCTGGCAGGACGCGCGGTTCAGCGGCGGTGCCTACAACGACGTGGCGCTGATCGCGTCGACCGACGGTGGTCGCACGTGGTCGCGTCCGATCGCCGTCCCGCGCGCGCTCACGGGCGTCGCCGGTCTCAACCGCCAGTCCTTCACCCCGCAGGTGCACGTCTCAGCCGACGGCCGGCTCGCCGTCAGCTACTACGACTTCCGACGGAACGACGGAAGCGGGGCGTCCGAGACCGACTACTTCGTCAACCAGTGTGCGGCGCCGGACGTGAGCGAGCCCGATCTCTGCGACGGTGACTGGGTGGAGAGCCGCGTCACGGCGCAGTCATTCGACATCCGGACGGCGGCAAAGCCCGACGACCGAGGGTTCTTCCTCGGCGACTACGTCGGGCTCGCGGACGTCCCCGGCGCCTTCGCCACCGCGTTCTCCGTGTCGTCAGCGGGCGATCCGGCGACGGTCCACTACAGCACCGTGCCCTTCACGCCGTAGCCGGATGCTCGAGCTCAGCGAGCTCGATCGGCGGCCGGGCCCTGAGGCGTCGCAGGCGGGAGCGCGTGTCTCCCGCCTGCGAGCCGTGATCGCAGGTGACCCGTACTATCCGAAAACTCGGTTTCGGCTACGCGGCCTGCTCCTATTCGTTGATCAACCCGTGCAGACCTTCCTGCGTCGCACCCCCGGTCAGACGCTGGCGGCCCGCCGTGACCGGCACCGTACCCGCCATTCTCCGACCCCTCCATCCCCGACCAGCCGGACCGGCACGGCGGCGCGGTCGAGCAGGCTCGCCGCGACAGCGGCCCGGTGGCCGTTCGAGCAGATCACCCACACCGGTTCGGTACGGGCAAGTTCGTGCAGGTGCGCCGGGAGGTCGGCGACGAAGACGGTGCGGCTGCCGGGGATCCTGCCCCACTGCCACTCGAGTGGCTGACGGACGTCGAGCACCGCCGGCTGTTCGCCGCGGACGTACGCGTCGCAGAGATCGTCGGCGCTGACGAGGGGATACGAGGAGACGTCGCCGCCGTGCGAGCGCCACCGCTCGACCCCACCCGGCAGGTATCCCTTCACGTTGCTCCAGCCGATCCGGATCAGCTGCGTCATCACCTCCGGCAACGACTCCTGTGCCGGTTCGGGCAGGATCAGCAGCATCGGGGCGTCGAACGGCAGCAACCATCCCACGTAGCTCGCGAAGCCGGAGTTCAGTTCGATGTTGACCGAGCCGGGAATGTGGGCGGCGGCGAACGCCGCCCGGTCACGGGCGTCGACCACCCACACGCCGGCCCGCAGCGCCTCGGTGACGTCGGCCGGGGTGACCTCGGGCGGCTGCGGCAGCGTGCCGAGCGCGGGAGCGCCCGCCCGGTTGATCGGGGCCATGTGCGTGTAGTAGCTCGGGTAGGCCATGAGCTCGCCGGACAGTTCCTCGGCGAAGCCGGCGAAGTCCGTGGCGAGCAGGAGCGGGTTGCGCTGGCGCTCGGTGCCGATGAGGCTGGTCGGCGAGGTGGACGGCATCGCCGCCACGCAGAAGCTGCCGGCACCGTGGGTGGGTAGCACCCGCACGTCGTCGGGAAGCGCCGCGAGTCGGGCAAGGGTGGCGTGCTGGTCCCGGGTCAGGCGGTCGGTGAGGTCCGGGCCGAGCAGGTCGGTGCGCCCGGCGCTGCCCACCAGCAGGCTGCCCCCGCTGAACAGGGTCCGCGGCTCCGTCGTTCCTGGCTGGTGGGCGAGCCAGGCGAGGTGCTCCGGAGTGTGGCCCGGCGTGGCCATGGCAACCAGCCGCAGATCGCCGACGGCGACCTCGTCGCCTTCGTCGACCGGCCGGTGCGGAAACTCGTAGCCGCCTCGGGCGGGCAGCACCAGCTCCGCGCCGGTGGCGGCCCGCACCTCGTGCGCACCGGAGACGTAGTCGTTGTGCACGTGCGTCTCCAGCACCGCACGCACCCGTACGCCGAGCTTCTCGGCCGCGGCAAGGAACCGCCAGGCGTCCCGCTGGGGATCGACCAGGACCGCCTCGTCGCCGGAGCGCAGGAGATAGCTGTTGTCCCCGAGCCCGGGCGTGGTGAAGACCTCGAAGTCCATGACACACCGCCTCACGTTTTGGTCGGCAATCAATTGACTAATTGAAGACCCAAGAACTAGCGTCTGTCCATGGCGCTTGGTCCCGGACCGATGCTCGAGGAGACCGCGGCCCGGTTCGCCCTCCTCGGCGATCCGACGCGGCTGCACCTGTTGAGCCTGCTGTGCGAGCGCGGCGAAACGTCCGTCGGCGAGCTGGCCGAGGCCGCCGGGATCTCGGTCGCCAACGCGTCCCAACACCTGCGGAAACTGACCCTCGGCGGGGTCCTCGGCCGACGCAAGGTCGGCAATCAGGTCTTCTACCGAGTCGTCGAGAAGACGATCGAGCGGCTCTGCGAGATCGTCTGCGCCAGCGTGCAGCACCGGGCACGCCTACTGGAAACCACGACCACAGAGTCCTAGCCGGGAGGGCGCAATGCCGCACGAGCCCGCGCCGCCAGTCATCGCCCGCTCGATCAAAACGGGCCCACCCAGCCCCGCGTGGGCGAAAGTCATCGACCAGACGAAATGCGTGGGCTGTCACGCCTGCACCACGGCATGCAAGTCGGAGAACGAGGTTCCGCTCTCGGTGACCCGCACGTTCGTCAAGAACGTGGACGTCGGTGTATTCCCGCAGGCCCGGCGGGCGTTCCAGGTCACCCGCTGCAACCAGTGCGCCGACGCGCCCTGCGTGGCCGCCTGTCCCACCAGTGCGATGTACGTTCGGGAGGACGGCATCGTCGATTTCGACAAGAACGCCTGCATCGGCTGCAAGGCATGCATGGCGGCCTGTCCGTACGACGCGATCTTCATCAATCCCGAGGACCACTGCGCGGAGAAGTGCAACTTCTGTGCACACCGGCTGGAGGTGGGGCTTGAGCCGGCCTGCGTGGTCGTCTGTCCCACCCAGGCGATCATGGTCGGCGACCTGAACGACCCCGACTCCGCCGTGGCGCAGATCGTCAACCGCGAGCCGGTGTCGGTTCGCCGGCCGGAGAAGGGCACCAGGCCCAAGCTGTTCTACAAGGGTGCCACGCAGGCCACGCTGGATCCGCTCGCCGCGGCCCGACCCGAGGGCGACACCTACGCCTGGGTCGAGCAACCAGCCGGTCCACACATCGTGCAGGGACCGACCACCGCCCAGTCCAGCAGCGCCGCCGCCATCATCTCGTACGACGTCGCGCACCGCGCGCCATGGGACTGGCGGGTCAGCGCCTACACGTGGACGAAGAGCATCGCCGCCGGGGCGTATCTGGTTCCCCTGCTCCTGGTTCTGCTGGGCAGGCTCGACGCCGCCAGCCCGCTCTGGGTCTGGATCGCCCCGGTCGTCGCCGCCACGTTTCTTGCTCTGACCGCAGCCCTGCTGATCTGGGACCTCGAACACCCGGAACGGTTCTACCTGATCCTGACCCGGCCACAGTGGCGCTCCTGGCTGGCCCGCGGCGGGATCATCCTGGGTGGCTTCGCCGCCGTACTCGGGCTGCACCTGCTCGCCGCGATCATCGGCACTCCCGCATTGCGGACCGTCGCGGCCGTCGCGGGACTTCCGCTGGCCCTGCTCACCGCGGTCTACACCGCGTACCTGTTCGCTCAGGCCAAGGCACGCGACCTGTGGCAGAGCCCGCTGCTCCCGCCGCACCTGGCGGTGCAGGCGATTCTCGCCGGCGCGGCGGTGCTGCTTCCGACCGAGGCGTGGCGGGCCGGTGACGTGACCGACGCGCTGGGCTGGGTGCTCGGCGGAGCAGCCCTGGCACACCTGCTGTTCGTGTTCGGCGAGGTCACCCTGCCGCATGTCACCGCCCACGCGAGGCTCGCCACGTCCGCGATGACCGGCGGCCGGTACCGCTGGCACTACCGGGCCGGCCTGGCCCTGGTGGCGCTCGCCCTGCTGGCCGCGGCCGGAGTCGTGTCGTTCGGCCTGGGCGGTGCGCTGGCCGTCGCGGCCGGTGCGGTCGCGCTCGCCGGCCTCGCCCTGCACGAACACGCCTACGTCCAGGCCGGCCAGTCGGTCCCCCTCGCCTAGGAGACGCCGCAATGACACGAGTTGACGACATCGCCGGCCGGGTCAGCGCGGCCCGGGCCGAGGCCGAAGCCCGAGGCGAGACGTTCTACCCCGGGCCGAGCCGGATCCACCTCGCCGCGTTCCCGCCGAAGGAGCGTTGGGACGACTGGGTGGAGCTGGAGTCCCGGGACTGGCCGAAGCGGACCGAGCGGCACTACCTGCTGGTGCCGACCACCTGCTTCAACTGCGAGTCCGCCTGCGGGCTGCTGGCCTACGTGGACCGGGACACCGCCCAGGTCCGCAAGTTCGAGGGCAATCCGGAGCATCCCGGATCGCGTGGGCGCAACTGCGCCAAGGGCCCGGCCACCATCAACCAGGTCACCGACCCGGACCGGATTCTGCAACCGCTCAAGCGGATCGGCGCCCGCGGTGAGGGACGGTGGGAGCCGGTCAGCTGGGAGGTTGCGCTCGACGACATCGCCAGCCGGATCCGCACCGCCATCGTCGAGGACCGACGGAACGAGATCATGTACCACGTCGGACGGCCCGGCGAGGACGGCTTCACCGAGCGGGTGCTGGCCAGCTGGGGCGTGGACGGGCACAACTCACACACCAACGTCTGCTCCAGCGGCGCGCGGGCCGGCTACCACTTCTGGACCGGCATCGACCGACCCAGCCCCGACCACGCCAACGCCGACGTCATCCTGCTGGTCAGCTCCCACCTGGAGGCGGGGCACTACTTCAACCCGCACGCACAGCGGGTGATGGAGGCGAAGCAACGCGGCGCCAAGCTGATCGTCTTCGACACCCGGCTGTCCAACACCGCCACCCACGCCGACCACTGGCTCTCCCCGTACCCCGGATCGGAGCCGGCCATCCTGCTGGCCATCGCGTCGTACCTGCTGCGCAACGGGCTGCATGACCGGGAATTCATGCGACGCTGGTGGAACTGGGCAGAGTACCTGGCCGCTGAGCACCCCGAGCGGGCCCCCGTGTTCGAGGAGTTCGAGGAGCTGCTGGGCGAGCTCTACGCGCCGTACACGTTCGAGTTCGCCGCCGCCGAGTCCGGCATCGACGCGGCAACCGTCCAGCGAGTGGCCGAGCTGGTCGGCGACGCCGGCACCCGGCTGTCCACCCACACCTGGCGTTCGGCCAGCGCCGGCAACCTGCACGGGTGGCAGGTGTCCCGCACGCTGTTCCTGCTCAACGCGATGCTCGGGGCGGTCGCCACCCCGGGCGGCACCCACCCGAACGCGTGGAACAAGTTCGTGCCGCGGCCGATCCACACCCCGCCGCACCCCGGCACCTGGAACGAGCTGACCTGGCCGCTGGAGTATCCCCTCGCCCTCAACGAGCTCTCCTTCCTCCTCCCGCACTTCCTGAAGGAAGGCCGAGGCAGACTCGACGTCTACTTCACCCGCGTCTACAACCCGGTCTGGACCAACCCGGACGGGCTGAGCTGGATGGAGGTCCTCACCGACGAGACCATGGTCGGACTGCACGTCGCGCTCACGCCGACCTGGAGCGAGACCGCCTTTCTCGCCGACTACGTGCTGCCGATGGGGCTCGGCCCCGAACGGCACGACCTCCACTCCTACGAGCAGTACGACGGGCAGTGGATCGGCTTCCGTCAACCGGTGCTGCGCGCCGCGCGGGAGCGGCTCGGCGAGCAGGTCACCGACACCCGCGAGGTCAACCCCGGGCAGGTGTGGGAGGAGAACGAGTTCTGGATCGAGCTCTCCTGGCGCATCGACCCCGACGGTAGCCTCGGCATTCGGCAGTACCACGAGTCGAAGGAGCAGCCGGGTACGAAGCTGTCGGTCGACGAATACTACGGCTGGATCTTCGAGAACTCGGTGCCCGGCCTGCCCGAGAAGGCCGCCGCCGAAGGGCTGACCCCGCTGGCGTACATGCGCCGGTACGGCGCGTACGAGGTGCGCAAGGGAATCGGCCCGATCTACGAGGAGCCCGTCCCCGACGACCAGCTCGTCGACGTCGGCGAGGACCACTTCGGCCGGGTCTACACCCGTGCCCCGGCGCCGGCCTCCCCCAACATCGTGCCGACGGCCGCGCCGGAACCCGACGACCACGGCCGCCGGCCGGTCGGCGTCCGCGTCGAGGGCGCGGTCCGCCGCGGCTTTCCCACCCCCAGCGGCCGGCTGGAGTTCTACTCCCGCACCCTCGCCGACTGGGGTTGGCGGGACCAGGCCGTCCCCGGGTACGAGCGCAGTCACGTGCATCCGGAGGCGATGGATCCCGATCAGGTCGTGCTGATCTCCACCTTCCGCCTCCCGACGCAGATTCACACCCGCGGTGGCAACGCCAAGTGGCTCGACGAGCTGGCGCACACCAACCCGCTCTGGATCCACCCCCGCGACGCCGCCCGGATCGACATCGGCAACGGAGACCTGGTGACGGTGGAGACCGAGATCGGCTCCTACGTGGTGAAGGCCTGGGTCACCGAGGGCATCCGGCCCGGGGTCGTGGCCTGCAGCCACCACATGGGCCGATGGAAGCTCGCCGCACAGGGTGAGAACAGCCAGCGGCAGATGATGGCGACCGTCGACCTGGCCCGGGACGACGGCCGGTGGCGGATGAAGCGGCTGGCCGGGGTGTCGCCGTACCGGTCCAGCGATCCGGACACCGCCCGGATCTGGTGGAGCGACGTCGGGGTGCACCAGAATCTCACCTTCCCGGTGCACCCCGACCCGATCTCCGGGCAGCACTGTTGGCATCAGGCGGTAAGGGTGCGCAAGGCCACGCCCGCCGAGGCGTACGGGGACATCGTCGTGGACACGGCCAAGGCCCACGAGGTCTACCGGCGGTGGCTGGAGCTGGCCCGGCCGGCCCATCGGCACTCGCCGGACGGCACCCGTCGGCCGTACTGGCTGATGCGGCCGTTGAAGCCGGCCAAGCCCATCTTCAACCTCCCCGCGGAGGACGGCTCCCCGGTCCGAGAGGGGGAAGCGCTCCGATGACCACGCTGCCGCTGGCCGAGTCCGCGCCCGGTCACGCCCGGAACCGCGCGGAGCTGTTCCGGGCGCTGGGGGCGCTGGCCGAGGCGCCCGGTGAAGCTCAGCTGCGCCTGGCCGATCTGCTCGGTCTGCCCCGGCCGAGCGGCGAGCAGTGGACCGAAGCATTCGTGGTGCAGCTGGTTCCGTACGCCTCCGTCTACCTCGGCGCGGAGGGCATGCTCGGCGGTGAGGCCGCCGACCGGGTAGCGGGCTTCTGGCGGGCGCTGCGGCAGCCGGTACCGTCCGACGCCGACCACCTGGCCGCGCTGCTCGGGCTCTACGCGGCGCTGGCCGACGCGGAGTGCGACGAGCCGGCCGGTCCGCGGCGGACGATGCGTCGTCAGGCCCGGGTCGCGCTGTTCCACGAACACCTCGCGAGCTGGCTCCCGGCGTACGTCCGCGCGCTGTCGGACAGCGGCCCGGCGCCGTACGCGCAGTGGTCGCGGTTGCTGCACGACGCGCTGCTGGCGGAGGCCGCCGAGGTCGGTCCGCCCGACCGCCCACCGGCGCACCTGCGTGACGTGGCGCCGCTCGGCGACGGCGGCAACCTCGACGGCCTGCTGACAGGTCTGCTCACGCCGGCCCGCAGCGGCATCATCATCACCCGCGCCCATCTGGCGACCGTGGCCCGCGGCGCCGGCCTGGGCCTGCGGCTGGGTGACCGGCGACGGGTGCTGCGGGCACTGCTCGAGCAGGATCCCGCTGTGACGCTGGCGGCCCTGGCCGGGCAGGCGCGCGAGTGGCGGGCGCGGCACCGTGCCGACGAGTTGGTCGTCGGACCGGCAGCCCGGCACTGGGCAGAACGTGCGGCGATCACGGCGGATGTGCTGACGGCTGCACAGCGAGAGGCATCCGTGATCGCGGAAAAGTTCAGTCACGACGATCGCCTGTAAGGGCAGGAGATGGAGGAAGCAGATGACCTCCGAGCTTCACGCAGAGCTTCCGGTAGAGGCTCCGGATGTGTCCCCGCCGGGCACGAAGGTCGGGCTGACCGAGGAGGATGTCCGCAACATCGTCCGCGACGAGATCAAGCGGGCGTGGGCAGGAAACCCTGCTTCCCGCCGGGCCGCCCTGGTCGCCTCCAAGGGGACCCTCGACTGGGCGTACCCGCCGCTCATCCTGAGCACTGCGGCGGCCGCCGCCGGCCTGCAGACGTCGGTGTTCTTCACGTTCTACGGCCTGAACATCATCCACCGGGACGCCGAGCGCAAACTCCTGGTCGATCCGGTGGGCAACCCGGCCATGCCGATGCCGGTGCCAATGCCCGACGTGCTGACCGGGATGCCCGGAATGAAGGCACTGTCCACCAGGATGATGAAGGCGAAGTTCGCGAAGAACAATGTGGCAAGCGTCCGCACCCTGCTCGACGAGGCACGCGAACTCGGGGTGCGGCTCATCGGCTGCCAGATGACCATCGACGTGTTCGGGTACACCCATGACGACTTCGTGGAGGGCGTGGAATTCGGCGGCGCGGCCGCCTTCATGTCAGAGGCCCGCAAGTCCCACGTGACCATGTTCATCTAGGAGGAGACCCGTGACCACCGACATCCAGGCGGACGAGATCGTCGACGCTCGTGATCTGATGTGTCCGATGCCCGTGCTCGCGGCCACCAAGGCGATGCGGCGGCTGAAGCCGACCCAGGTGATCAAGGTAATGGCCACCGACAAGGGGGCATCGTCCGACATCCCGGCGTGGGCTGAGGACAACGGCTACGAACTGCTCTCCAACGGCACCGAGGACAACGTCCTCGTCTTTTTCATCCGCAAGACCGAGGAGTCCTGAGCTCAGAGGCCATTCGGGATCTCCGGATGGCCTCTTCTGATCTTGTACGGCAGCGAAGTACAGCGACCCTGATCGTTTCATCACACCGAGGAAGTCGCATCCTCACGTGCAACGTCCGGTCGATCGACAGAACGTCGGTCGCCTCGCCACACTTGAATCGTGCGAAGGTCTCTGGGCGATGGTTGGTCGGTCGAGCTGTTCGGTCCTTGGACGCGGGAGCGCACCAGCGACCATGTCGCAACGTGGCGCACATCAGGTCGGACGATGCGTGTCGCCCCAGGAGACGAATGGCGGTGCGCCGACGGGGCTGACACCATCGCCTGGCTGGAGACTGTCTTCATCAGCGCAGACACAACTGACCTCGCGTGGGCCTTCGAGGCTTGGCGTTCGGTGACTCGATCAGTCGACGAGCGGGTGCCGGTCCCGGGCAGCGTGCCCGATCCGTTCCCGTTTCAGCGGTCAACGGCGGGTCGCAGGGGCAGAATCGGCCGGTCTCAGTAGTCGTCTTCCAAGGCGAAGCGGCTACTTGATCCGAAAGCCAGTGCAACGCCCAGGCTGAGCGTCATCACGACGATGACAACGTGCCACCTGACGACGAGAGAGATGGCTGTCAACCAGCCGGGAGGTCGTACGGCGCGGTGATCGTGAAGTTGTTGTCGATCGTCTTCACCACTGCGGTCCCTGGGCTGCCCGAACCGCGCCGCTGAACCCATCCGGTCAAGGCGTTCAGCAGACCGACCGGGTCGTCCTGCACCCCCCGGCAGCAGCTACGGCAACGCATCACGCGGGAGGTCGACATAAACGCGGACCCATCGGTCGCGACGACGGCCCGGGTCGCCGTTCCGCCATATCCGCAGTTGTTCACCCACCGCCTCCACCGCGGGCCTGGGTCGTGACCCAGCCACGGCGAGCGGCCGGTGAGTGCCTGCGCCCAGTCCCGCCAGCCCGCTTCCGGCTCAGCAGGGTTGCTGGTACCGCGGTCGGCCGATGGCGCCGTCGACCACCGGTGTGACCGAATCGAGCGGCCATCCAGTCATACCGGCAGAGGCCCAGCGAAGCAGCGAGGAGAGCGGACCGTGGAACGGCATCTGCGAGAGCATTTCGAACGGGCGGTTGACGACGACCCTGGCGTCGCGCCCGACGACATGGCACACGCCGCCATCATCGAGGGTGTCCGGCTGCGCCGTCGACGAAACCAGCTGACTGCGGCGGCAGTGGCGGCCGGCATGGTCGTCGTGATCGGCGCGGTTGCCGGTCTGAACCTTCCGTCCGGTCGCTCGGCGGCGGATCAGCCGGTGACGGTCGCCGCGGCGATGATGCCGGTGGTGGCTCCTTCTTGCACGCCGCGCCCGGTGGAGCGCGACGCCACCGACGTGGTCATCTTCCTCGGCGCGGAGATAACCGACCGGCAACGAGCGGCGCTCGAGACCGCGCTGAGCGCTGATCCGCAGGTGCAGAACCTGATCTTCGAAAGTCGCGGGCAGGCGTACGAGAGATTCCGGACCCGCTGGGCGCACAATCCAGATCTCGTCGCGGCGGTCACCGCCGACCAGTTCCCCGAGTCGTTTCGCCTGCGGTTGGTTGCGGCCTCGCAGTACACCGCCGTCCGCTCCCGGTACGCGACGATGGACGGCGTCGAGGAGGTCATCGGCCGTAGGTGTCCGAAGGACGCCCCGGTCGGAGGGCTCCAGTGACCGACAGCGACACCGTGACACCGGCTCGATCCGCCGCGGCCACTGCGACCGGAGCTCTGAGTGGATGGGGTGCGGGTCGCCGTCGCGCAAGAATTGCCCGGGATGAGGAGTTCACGGCTTTCGTGGAGTCCGTCAGCACCCGACTACGCCGCAGCGCCTACCTCATGTGCCGGGATTGGCATCTCGCGCAGGATCTGACCCAGCACACCCTCGCCAAGATGTACTCAGTCTGGGAGCGGATCCGCAACGGCACGAACCTCGAGGCGTACAGCAGGCGGGTGCTGATGAATGCCGTATTCGACCAGCAGCGGCGGCGCAGTGGATCCGAGATCGTGCTGGCCGAGCTGCCGGAGCGGCCGGACGGGACGCCCTCCGGGGCGCCGGAGCTGCGCATGGCGCTGGTGGACGCGTTGGCGCGTCTGGCGGTCGAGGACCGGGCGGTCCTGGTGCTGCGCCACGCCGAGGACCACAGCGTTGACACCGTGGCCGCGATCCTCGGTGTGTCCGCATCGGTGGTCAAGATGCGTAACGCTCGGGCACTGAGCCGGTTACGAACGTTACTCGGGGAGGATTTCCTCGACCATTGAGAGAGCGATAGGGCGTTCTTTCGTTCACGCGTTTGATGGACGGTATTGACGCCCCCGCGTCCACGGGGTGGCGTAGCACGCTCTCCGACGCCCCGTATCCTGCTTGCCGCCGGACAGACCCAAGCCCCCGTCGCCGGCAAGCCGCTGGACACCAAATGTGCTCTCGGTACCGCGCATAGGGGCGGCGTATGGGTCGGCGATCGGTTGCCGATAGGCGGTCGCCGGTAGACCTGCAACGGTCAGTTCATCGATCGAAAAAGGGTCGTGATCATGGGCTCGGATGCCGTACGTGGCATCAATCGGCGGCGGTTGGTCCAGTGGGGCGGGTTGGCGGCCGAAAGCGTGGTGGCGGCCGGCGCACCGCTGGTGGGCGCCCAGCTAAGCCACGCCGCCCCCGGCCCAACCGACCCCGACGCGGCCCCACACCCGCCCACCCGTCGTTCATGTCATACGGGATTTCAGCCAAGATCATCAACGACCAGTGGGTGATCGGGCACAGCGAGGCCAGCGGCGGCAGCGCCCCAACTGGAACATCTACCCGGACACCGAAGGGGTCGGCGTTATGCTCTGCAACCGCGACGGCCCGCCGATGCAGGAGATCATGTCGGACGGCGGTGGAGGTGGCATGGTCGAGGGGTGGCACGGCTGGGTCGGTACGTTCAATGGGGTGGCACTCATAACGGTGGCCGCACTGCCGTTGGCCGCGCTGGCGGTGTGGGCTCTGGCGCGCACTCGGAGTGACGCCGGTACCGCGGCGGCATGGCGGATGTCGCTGGCCGAGGTTGGCATCGTCTACGGGACGGTGCCGTGGGTATGGATGATCATGTTGCGGGGCGACCAGGCCGGCTCCGTTCCCGGTCGGGTGAGCCTGGTGCCGCTGCGGGATCTGCTCACGATCCTCGCCGGCGGGCCGCTGACGGTGACGGTTCAGATCGTCGGCAACCTGCTGGTGTTCGCGGCGCTGGGGTTCCTCGCCCCGCTGCGGTTCGCGGCGCTGGCGTCCGTACCACGGATCCTGGTGCTCGCTGCGGGCTGCTCGGTCCTGGTCGAGGCCGCGCAGTACGTCCTGCAACTGGACCGCGTGTCCTCTGTGGATGACGTACTGCTCAACACCGCCGGCGCCGGGCTGGCCGCGCTGGCGTCGCACCGCTGGTGGGGCGCTACGGCCACAGCGTCGTCAGATCGACCTCGATCGGCCCCGGCACCGAGACGCTGAGCCGCCTTCGGGCCTGTCCGGCTCCGTGGCAACATTTCAGCCGGACCGGGCTGGTCAGTGTCGCGGTGATCGCCGTCGGTATGGTCGGCCAGCAGCACGACCAGCGTGCGCTGCATCGCCCGCCATGCCACCGAAATCGCAGCCGCGGGCCTCGCCGATGCGGTGCGCCAGATGCAGCGCCCGGCCAACCACGAGTTGTCCGGTACGAGACCGCGTCGCAGGTCGAACTGCCGGTCGCGGTACTCACGGACCGCGTCGAACAGCGGCGGCTGCCGCCAGTCCGATCGCGGCTTCGCCGCCACAGGCGGTGCCGGCTTGAGAGGTCGGCCCTCCGCCCCGTACCGGCAGCCGCCAGGCGGGGCGCGGCGACCCGCTTGGCGCCGATCGCCAGGAACAGCTGATGGTGGCGCACCGACGGAAGGTGTGGCGCGAGTCCACGGCTGAGCGGATGCGGCGGCGCGAATCCGTGCACGGGTGGCAAAGCGTGGGACACGCACGACACGGTCGACCGGTTCTGGTGGCCTTAGCGTGATCACTGTGAGTAGGCGACGACTGGCGGCGGGGGCAGCTGCCTGGGCAGGCGGTCCTCCGCGACACTGGCCCACCCGCCGGTGCAAGCCGATATCGGTACCCGGAGGACGAGGAGCGGGCGTCGGCCGTCCCGTCGCGCGGCTGGCCGACGCCTTCGGGCCGCGTCGACCCGGGTGACGCCCACCCCGCACATCGCAACTCCGGCCGGCCCGGTGATCGGGAGGTGACATGGCGGTGGAGCGGCAACAACGCCCGCAGGAGCACCCGGTAGCGGAGCACCGGGCGCGTCGGGTGGCGGACCTCCAGTTGCGGGTCGCGAACCGGATCATGGCGTTCGCCGGCCCGATGTCGTTCGTCTATCTCCATGCCGCGCTGCTCGCGGGATGGATGATCTGCATCGAAAGTGATCAACGGCCGGAGCTCATGCTGATCATCTCGCTGGAAGCGCTTTTCCTCTCGGCGTTCGTCATGATCGGCCAGCCGGGTACACCAGCTCACCACCGACCTGCATCAGCGGCTTTTCGCCAGCGATGACGCGCAGAGCAGATCGGCGCCGGAGGGCTCCCGCGACGGGCGTGGCGCCCGTTGATCGCTCGTTCCGGCTACGGCCTCGTGCCCAGACTTACCAGGAGGAGATTCCAGATGGGCTCGGACCCGACAGCGGAGCAAGCTGACATGCCGGCGGCCCTGGACGATCCGACGAGCCGTTGCGCAGGGACTCGTCCGGTGGGTGGACGTGGGGCGGCCGGCGTCGCCGCACTGGCCGCCGTCGCCACCGGCAACCTCGTGCTCTGGCTGGTCGCCGGGCCGAGCGGTGAGTCCGCCGGTCGATTCGTCGGCGAGCTCTGCGGCGCCGAGGCGGTGCTGCTCTTCGTCTGCGCACTGGTACTCACCACGCTCCTGCCACCGATCGAGCGGGCGTTCGGGGGCCTCGACCGGGTCGCACTGTGGCATCGCCGCCTCGCCGTCGTGGGCGTGCTGCTGCTCGTACCCCATCTCGCGCTCGGCAACTCGCCGCCGGATCCGTACGGCACGACGCTCGGGCGGGCCCTGGGAAGTGTGGCGCTGTACGGGATCGTGTTCCTGTCGCTGTGGGCGTTGGCGCCAAGTCTGCGCGCCGCCCGATGGCCCGGTCCGGTACGTCGCCTCGCCAAGGCCGGCTATGAGCGGTGGCTGGCCTCGCACCGGTTCATGGGGCTGTTCGTCGCCGTCGCGGTCGTGCACGGCGCGACCGTTGCGGTGATCCTGCACCGCTCGACCGTGCTCGACGCGGTCTACCTGGTCACTGGTGTCGTCGGCGTCGCCGCGTACCTTTACCGCGAAATCTTCGCCCGCTACGTGGTCCCGGTTCACCAGTACTCGGTAGCCGCCGTCGAACGCCTGAACGGGACAACCGTCAACGTGGGGCTCGATCCGGTTGGCGACCCGCTCGTGTTCATCCCTGGTCAGTTCGTCTTCGTGGCCTTCGGTGGACCCGGCGGCTGGCGTCGACACCCGTTCACCGTCGCCAGTTCACCGTCGGTACGCCGTCTCACCGTCTCGGTCAAGGCCGCTGGGGACGATACCTACGGCATCTACCATCGTCTTCGGCCCGGAATTCCAGCCAGGATCACCGGCCCGTTCGGCGGCTTCGACCACCGGTACGGCGGGCGCGATCAGATCTGGATCGCCGGGGGGATCGGCATAACGCCTTTTCTCAGCTGGCTGCGGTCCGTCGACCAGGGTTTCGACCGGAACGTGGACCTCTACTACTGCGTGGCCCACGCCCGCGACGCCCTCTTCATCGACGAGATCACCGCGACGGCCGCAGGTCATCCATCCCTGCGCCTACACCTCGTCGTCGCCGATCGCGACGGTCAGTTGACCGCGTCGTCGGTCATGGGCGGGCGCGGCAGTGAGCAGGTGTGGGTCTACATGTGCGGGCCCCCGGCGATGATGACCTCCCTGTCCCGAGGCTTCCGCGCCCACGGTGTACCCACCAGTCGAATCCGTTGGGAGCGATTCGACGTGCGATGAGCCTCCGCGCGGCTGCCGAGCGCTGACGCGGCGGCCTCGGCCCGCCACCCCGGCTGTGCACGTAGGCGCAGGAGGCGTGCACGCACGACACCGTCGCCGGACGGGTGGACGGCGACGATGGCGATCGGTTCGGTGCTGGCTCCGATGGAGGAAACATGTTCAAGTCCCTGACCACGTCGCTGCTGTGGCGTGGCATCCTGGCCGTCGTCCTCGGCTTCGTCTCGGTCGCGTGGCCGCAGATCACCGTGGGTGCGCTGGTCATCCTGTTCGCCGTGTACGCGTTCATCGCGTCCGCTGCCGACGCCGCCCACGCGTTCAGCAGTGATCGGGCCGGGCCCGTGGCCGGGTATCTCCTGCTGGCCGTGCTGTCGCTGGGGGCTGGGCTCGGCGCGCTGTTCTGGCCCGGCATCACCGCGTTGGTGCTGACCGTCTGGATCGCCGTGTGGGCGGTCATCACCGGTGTCGTCGAGATCGTCATGGCCTTCCGCGGCGACAAGATCGCCGGCCAGCGGGTGCTGTGGGCGCTGAGCGGACTGGTGTCGGTCGGGTTCGGTGTGGTCCTGGCGATCCGCCCGGACGCCGGGGCGCTCACCCTGGCCACGGTCTTCGGTCTGTTCGCGATCGTCTACGGCATCTCCACGATCGTCGTGGCAGTGCAGGCGAAGATGGCCGGCCGGGAGGCCCGCCGCCTCGTCACGACCTGATCGAGCCGACCACATGCTGCCGCCACCCGCCGCCCACCCGTCAGGGACCGGGCGCCGGGTGGCGGGCACCGTTTCCGGAGCAGGGAGGATGTCATGAGCGATGAGCCGACGGGCCCGGTGTCCGGCACCACCGTGTTCGGCCGGGCGATCGCGGCCACCGGCGGAGTGGTCCTGGTCGGGCTGGGCTGCCTGGTCGTCTACGCCGTGCGTACCGTGCTGGTGCAGGCCCTCATCGGGCTGTTCATCGCCATCAGCCTCGACCCGCCGGTGCGGGCCATGGTCCGCCGGGGCGTGCGGCGCGGTCTCGCGGTGACGGTGATCGTCCTGGCTGCGCTGGCGGTGCTCATCGCGGCGGTGGCGGCGTTCGTCCCACCACTCGTCGCCCAGGGCAGTGCCCTGACCGCCGACTTTCCCCGCTACCTCGCCGACCTGCGGGCCGACTCGCCGTGGCTCGCCAGGCTGGACGACCGCTTCCAGGTCCACGCCCAGGTCGCGCACTGGTTGACCGCGCTGCCCGGGCGGGACGCCTTGGGATACGGGCAGCGGTTCATGGGTGCGCTGTCGTCGGCGTTCCTGGTGGCCGTCCTGACCGTGTACCTGATGCTGGACCTGCCCCGGCTACGCGCCAGGCTCGTCTCGACGTCCCCACGACGGCACCGCCGAGCCGTCGAGAGCGCCCTGACCGTGGTCACCGACAAGGTCGGCGCGTACATGATCGGTAATATCGTCATCTCGGTGATTGCCGGCGGCACGTCCTTCGTCGCGCTCACCGTGCTGGGCGTGCCGTTCGCGTTCCCGTTGGCCGTCGTCGTCGCGCTGACCGACCTGATTCCGATGGTCGGCGCGACGCTGGGTGCCACGATCTGCGTCGTGGTGGCCCTGGCCACCACCGACGTGTGGCCCCACGCCACGGCGCTCGCGCTGTTCTTCGTGCTCTATCAGCAGGTGGAGAACTACCTTCTTGTCCCGCGGGTGATGCGCGACGCGGTCCAGTTGCCGGCGCTGGCCGTGCTGCTCGCCGCCCTCATCGGGGGCGCGCTGCTGGGCCTGATCGGTGCGCTCATGGCCATCCCGCTCGCGGCCGCGGTCAAGGCCGTCGTCGCCACCGTCGCGGTCCACCGGCTCCCGGAGCAGTCGCCCGTCACCGGCCCGGACAGCGCGTCGGCAGTAGACGCCTGAGCGCGGCCTGAGCGCGAGTTCGGCGGCCCGAGCCGCGCTGGCCACCGCCGCAACGGCCCGATCATCCGCCGCCCCCGGCATGTGCGCGTCGCAACAGCAGCCCGACAAACAGCGGCCCACAGTGCACAGGGTGAATGGTCGGCTGCACGTGCGACACATTTCACCGAATCGATGGCGTTTAACCTGAGCGAGGCCACATCGATCGGGAAAGATCCGCGAGATCCCTTTCACCTGCTGCTCGCGGCCGGCTCGATTTTCCCGGCGAACACTTCCGGAATTCGGCCGGACGCAATCCGCCGTACCCGCCGAGTGGCCGCGACAAATTCCATTCACGGCAATTCGAGGAGAGCTACATGTCATCCTTCACCCGCCGCGGTTTCCACCGCGCGGCCACCGCGCTGGTGGCCGGTGCCGCGCTCGGCGGCACAGCTGTCCCGCGGTCCGCTGCCGCCGCCACCGGTCGGGTCGTCGCGGACCAGCCGCCGACCGTCCTGCTCGTCCACGGGGTGTTCGCCGGCTCGTCCAGCTGGAACGGCGTCATCCCGCTACTGCAACGGTCGGGCTACCCGGTACTGGCGGCGGCGAACCCCCTGCGGGATCTCGCTGGCGACTCCGCGTACGTGTCCAGCATCATCGACACCATTCCAGGTCCGGTCATCCTCGTCGGCCACTCGTACGGCGGCGCCGTGATCACCAACGCGGCCCGGGAGCATGACAACGTCAAGGCGCTGGTCTACGTGGCGGCGTTCGCCCCCGACGCAGGCGAGAGCCCGCTGGCGCTGACCGACAAGTTCCCGGGCAGCCAGCTCTCCTCCGCCCTGATCACACGCCCGTTTCCGCTGCCGGACGGCTCGACCGGCTACGACGGCTACGTCGACCCGGCCAGGTTCCACGAGGTGTTCGCGGCGGACCTGACCCGGTCGACCGCGGCGCTCATGGCGGTCACCCAGCGACCCGGCAGCGTCGGTGGCCTGGCCGGGCTCAGCGGCGCACCGGCCTGGAAGAACCTCCCGTCCTGGTACGTCATCCCCGCCGCGGACCAGGTCATCCCGCCGGCCGCCCAGCGGTACATGGCGCAGCGGGCGGGCAGTCGGGTGGTCGAGGTCCGGGACGCGTCGCACGTTGTCATGTTGTCCCGACCCGAGACCGTTCTGCGGCAAATCGAGGCCGCCGCCTACGCGGTCCGCTGATCCGGTCGACCGGGCCGCGCCGCCCATCGCGGCGCGGCCCCTCCTGCCCGGAGCTGCCCGCGGCTTCCGGAATCGCGCGCCTGTTCAGAATGGAGCAGCAAAATGCTTACCAGCGTCAACATGGGAGCGGTTCTCGGCGAGGCCGCCGGCCCCAGTTACGGGCAGCCGGGCACCGGCCAGCAGTTCGCCGTTCTCGTCGGGCTTGCCGAGGTGGTCGCCGAGGAACTGGAACGCAGGCTCGCCGACGGGGTCGGCGCGGCACAGCGTCGGGCGCTGACCACGGCCGCCGGCCGGGAACGGGACCGGCTGCGGCTGCTGCGGTCGGTGGTGACCAGGACCCTGGACTCGTCTGCCGCCCTGCCGGCGGTGCCGGGACTGACGCTGGCGGCGTTCCACCGGCCCGCGGCGCCCACCGGACTCGGTGGCGACTTCCTGGACGTCTTCCCACTCGACGACGGGGCCTGGGGAGTCATCGTGGGCGACGTGTGCGGCAGCGGAGTGACGGCGGCGTCGTTGACCGCGCACTGCTGGTACGTGATGCGTCGGGCGGCAGACCGCAGCCAGCGACCCGCCGCCATGCTCAGGGCCCTCAACGACGAACTCCTGCACAGGACCGTGGACGCCAATGGCTTCTGTACCGCCCTGTGCGCCCTCGTCAAGACCGGGGACGGCGGCTGCCGGGTGACCATCGCCAGCGGAGGCCACCCGGAACCGCTCCTCGTACGGCAGGAGAACGGGGTGGTGCGGCCGCGGACGCTCGGCCTGCGCCCCGGCCCGATGCTCGGCGTCCGAACCGACCCCGTCTTCCCCGAGGTGACGCTGCCACTGGCGCTCGGCGACACCCTGCTCGCCTACACCGACGGCCTGACCGAGGCCCGCCTGCCCTCCGGGGCCATGGTCTCGGAGGCCGGCGTGGCGGCGGCGGTCGGCGCGCTCGACACGGTCAACGCGGGCAAGGTCATCGACTGCGTGCGGCAACTCCTGAGCGCCGCCACCGGCAGCCGCCGGCCCGACGACGTCGCCGCGCTGGCCCTCACCGCGGGCCCCTCCGGTACGGCGACGGTCAGCCGGACGGCAACTGCGCGTGCAGCTGGGCCCGCGATGTGACATCCAGCTTCCGGAACACCTTTCTCAGGTGGTACTCGACCGTGCTCGGGCTGATGAACAGCTGGGCCGCGATGTCCCGGTTGGGTGCGCCCCCCGCCGCCAGTCGTGCCACCTCGAGTTCCTGAGGCGTGAGCGTGCCTCGTTCGGTGGATCCGCCGACAACCGTCTCCCCGGCGGCGGCCAGTTCCCGACGGGCTCGGCGGGCGTAGATCGCCGCCCCCATGCCCTCGAACATGACGTACGCCGTCCTCAGCTGTTGCCGCGCCTCACGGCGGCGCCGCCTGCGGCGCAGCCACTCCCCGTACATCAGGTGAGCTCGCGCGAGCGCGGGTCTTGCGGGTGACGTCTCGAGTAGGGCGACTGCCGAGCGGTAGTGCTGCTCCGCCTCGTCCTCGGTCGCGACCAGCGCCCGGCAGCGGGCGAGCAGCCCGCGGGCGGTCGGCGTTCCGCTCGCCGAGGCCATGGCCGCCAGTTGCCGTAACGCCGCCTCGGCGGTGGACTCGTCGCCGACCCGGTGGGCCGCCTCGATCACCTCCGGCAGGTTGCTGGCGTACAGCGGGCCGACGGTTTCCTCGGCGAGGACCCGGAGGCCGTGGGCCAGTGCGGTGGCGTAGTTGCCGAGGCTGACATCCAGCATGCACAACGCCAACTCGGAGGTCAGCGCCCCGTACGGACCCTCGTGCTGGGCGGCGGCCTGCCGGATCCGTCGCTCGGCCGTCGATCTGGCCAGGTCCTCCGGGCCAGTCACGCTCAACAGGAGTTCCACCCCCGGGCGGTGGCCGAACTGGGACAGCTCCGCGGCGGCCCCGTTGAACTCGTCCGCCGAGATGTAGTCGCCGCGCACCAATTCCAGCAGTGCCCGGATGCGCAGCGCCCGGGCCAGTGCGTTGACCGTCCCCCGGGCACGGGCGAGGTCGACCCATGCCGTGGTCAGGGCGAGTAGCGCGTCGACGTCCCACATTTCCAGGGCGGCGAGGCTCGCCAGGTTGAATCCTCGCAAATCCGGCGCGCCGTCGAGGTGGGCGGCGATGGCGGCCCGGTAGCGTGGGAAGGCAGACTGATGCCCGTCGAGGAAGCGGGCGGTGAAAGCGTCGACCAGCAGGTCCGCGGGTGTCATTTCAGCCGGCTGGATCGCCGGCCACCGCCGGGCCTCGGTGGCCGCGGCGAGGGTGGCCTGCCGGCTGGTCCACGCCGCGACCTCGAACGCCTCGAACAGCGCGTCCCGCGCGGCTCGCTTGTCGTGGTCCAGCAGCGTCCGCGCGACCTCCATGATCAGCGCGAACGCCTCGGGAAGCCGGCCCTGCGCGAAGCGGATCCGGGCCTGTACCCGCAGCCCCTCGGCGCGGTCCGGGGCGGCGAGCAGGTCTGGCAGGGCCTGCCCGATCAGGACGTCGGCGGCGGCCGGATCGCTGGCCCCCAGGTGCGCCTGCGCGGCGGCCAGCAGGCGGTATGGTCGCCGGCTGCGGTCCTCGGTCAGTTCCACCGCTCGAGACAGCAGAGTGGCTCGCGAGGCGTAGCCGCCGCGGGCGCCGGCCCGGCCCGCCGACTGTTCGAGTTCGGAGGCGAGCTCTTCGTCGGGTCCGACGGCTGCGGCGGCCCGGTGCCAGGCCCGCCGGTCGGCGTTGTCGTCAACGGCGGCCAGCGCCTCGTGTGCGAGGCGCCGCTCGGCCACCGGTGCGCCGTGGTAGACGGCGGAGCGGATCACCGGATGCCGAAACTCGAGACGTGGGCCGAGGGTCAGCAGGTGCCCGCTCTCCGCCGGTCCGGCCGCGGCGAGTGACGAGCCGAGCCGTTCGGCGGCCCGGCGGAGGAGACCGGCATCGCCGGAGGGGTCGGACGCAGCGACGAGGAGCAGGGTTCGGGTCGCGGCGGGCAGCGCGCGCAGGCGGCGCTGGTAGATCTGCTCCAGCCGCCGCCCCACCGGCAGCGGGTCGGGTAGGGGGGCCGCGCCGGACAGTTGGGCGGCGGTCAGTTCCCGGGCGAGTTCGATCAGGGCCAGCGGGTTGGCGTCGGTACCGGCCAGGAGCAGGTTCGCCACCCGGTCGGAGACCGCGGTGCCGGCCCGAGTGGTCAACAGTTGCCGCACGGCCTCCGGTGGGAGCCCGCCGACCGCGAGCCTGTCGAGCCCGTCGAAGGCGCGGGCCGGGTGGTCGTTCTCGCGGACGGCGAAGAGCATCGCGATCCGTTCGGTCCGGATCCGTCGTGCGACGAAGGCCAGCACGTCCGCGGACTCGGTGTCCAGCCATTGCGCGTCGTCGATGACGCAGACCACCGGCTGTGCGGTGGCGAGTTCCGCCAGGGCGGTCAGCGCGGCCAGGCTGACCAGGAAGCGGTCGGGGGTCGGGCCGCTCTGCAGGCCGAACGCCGTCCGTAGGGCGACCCGCTGCGGCTCGGGCAGCACGGTGCCGCCGGCCAGGACGGGGCTCAGCAGCAGGTGCAGCGCTGAGTAGCTCAGGTCGGCTTCCGCCTCGACGCCGCTGACGTGCAGCACGCACGCATCACCGGCGTCCGCCACCGCCCGCGCAAGCAGCGCCGTCTTCCCGGCGCCGGGCTCCCCGCCCAGGACGAGTGCGCCGCTGCGCCCGTCGCGGGCTCGGCCGATCATGCGCTGGATCGCCGCCAGCTCGTCGGCTCGTCCCAGCAGGTCCCGTGTTGCCATCCCGTCGAGCGTACGGCGGGTGGTGATCAACTCAGGCCGCCTGGTGAGCGAGATGACCCGCAGCACGGTCGTGGCCCACGTTCAGTCGGGCATTGCTCCCGCGAGATACCGCAATCCGCTGATTCCGGGTAGGAACACCTGTTCGCTGCCTTTCGAGACGACGAATGCCGGCAGCCCGGGGTCGAAGATCCACTCGTGCGGCGAAAAATCGAACTGCCGACCCGGGTCGGCGTTGACGCACTCCAGTACCACGCCCCGGGCGATCCCGTCGTCGTCGAGGACGCCCGCGGGCAGCGCCGGGCCGTACACGGCCCGCCGGCACAGCAGCATGTGCGGGCAACCGGTCAGCCTGGCGCCCGGCAGCTCCTCGCCGTACACGTCCTCGTTCTCCTTGCGGAAGCGTTGGAAGAGGGCGACCTTCTGGTGCAGTTTCCGGATCGACAGGTACGTGCCGTTGCGCCACAGCCGCTCCGGACCGGGGCCGGTCGCGATCCGGCCGAGCTCGTCGACGTAGCCGAGCAGGAACTCGCCCGCCCGGGCGCGGACCTGGCCCGCCCGGGGCCGGCCACTCTCGCCTGAGACGAAGGGCCGGCTGGCCCGATCCACGAGGCCGAGATGGTCTCGACCACTCTCCGGCGCTCGGATGTCCAGTCGGCTCACCGGCGTGACACCGGCCAGTTTCTGCCGCGCCGTGTGGCCGATGGCCAGCTTCGCCTCGAAGGTGGCCCGGTCGGGCGCAATCAGCAGGAGCCCGATGTCGAAGCGAGCCCGTTCCGGCAGTTTCCCGTTGGTCGGGTCGCCCTCGCCAAGATCCCCAAGTTGAGCCTCGCAGGCGCGCATCGGCTCGCGGAACTCCTGCGGGAACCCATCGAGAACTTGTCGCGACAGGCCCAACGCCCGCAGACCGGGGTGGCTGAAGGCGATGTTGAGCCAGGCCGCGTCCTCCGGTTCTTGCCAGTCCGCGGCGGTCGTCACGTGCGGCACCAGGCGGCGCAGCATCAACCGGGCCTGCGCCGGATCGTCGATCCGGTAGAGCAGGTAGGCGCCCACGTACGGCGTCGGCCGTGGCCTGAGTACGGTTCCCTGGATCTGGTCCAGTTCCAGTTGCATGCTCCCGTGCCCCCTCGTGACGACCGTCTCGAGGCTAGGCGCGTCGATGCCGGCGGCCCGTGTCCAGCGTGCACAGGTGGCTGACGGCCGTGCACACCGACGCCGGTTCGCCCGGCCCGACCCGGCCTAGCCTCGGCCGCGCCGAGCACGAGCGTGGTCGGTCGATGACGGGAGGGACCAGAGATGACTACGGTCGACGCGCAGATCGAGTGCGCCAACGCCGCAGGGCGTACCCCGGTGGTGTTCATCCACGGGCTGTGGCTGCTGCCCAGCAGCTGGGACCGGTGGGCGGAGGTGTTCGAGGAGCACGGCTACGCGCCGGTGACGCCCGGCTGGCCCGACGACCCGGACACCGTCGAGGAGGCGAACGCCCACCCCGAGGTCTTCGCCGGCAAGACCATCGCCCAGGTGGCCGATCATTACGCTGCCGTGATCGGCCGACTCGACCGGAAGCCCGCGGTGATCGGGCACTCGTTCGGTGGCCTGCTGACGAACATCGTCGCCGGGCGCGGTCTTGCGGCGGTGTCCGTCGCGATCGCCCCGGCGCCGTTCCGGGGCGTGCTGCCCCTGCCATTCTCCGCGCTGCGCGCCTCGGCGCCGGTGCTGAGCAATCCCGCCAACCGGCACCGGGCGGTGCCGCTGACCTTCGAACAGTTCCGGTACGCCTTCGCGAACGCGGTCAGCGAGGAGGAGGCGAAGCACCTGTACGAGACCTACGCCGTGCCCGCCCCCGGAGCGCCGATCTTCCAGGCCGCCACCGCGAACCTCAACCCCTGGACCGAAGCGCGGGTCGACACGGCCAACCCCGAGCGCGGCCCGTTGCTGATCATCGGCGGGGAGCGCGACCACACCGTACCGCGGGCCATCACCGAGGCGGTGTACCGCCGGCAGCAGGACAATCCGGGCATCACCGAGTTCGTCGAGCTTCCCGGCCGGGGGCACGCCATCACCATCGACGAGGGCTGGCGGGAGGCCGCCGAGACGGCGCTCGCGTTCGTCCGACGGTTCGCGTAGCGGACGGGACTAAGGGTTTCCGGGATTCCGACGCGCTCGACCGGTGTCAGGCTGGTGGCAGCGGACCTGGGGTCCGGTGGATCGACGAGGCGCCCGGGGCGGGCCGGGGACGACGCCGAGCGTCGCCGGCCATCCGGGCATCCCGTGCCTGGGCGGGCCGGCGCGAGACTCCCGCACCCCAGGGCCGGAAGGGTGAGGCTCAGGGGGTGAGGCATGGATCGGCGCCGGTTGCGCGGCCGGGAATCCGAGATGGGGGTGCTTCGGCGGCTGCTTGACGACGTCGCCGAGTCGGGCTCCGCCGCGGCGGCGCTCGTGCACGGTGAGCCCGGCATCGGCAAGACAGCTCTGCTGGACGCCACCATCCAGTACGCGGCCGAGTGCGGGTTCCGGGTGGCCTACGGGCGCGCCGAGGAGAACGACCAGGTCGCCCCGCTGGCCTCGCTGCTCGAGGCGCTGCGCCACGGCCCGGCACCCCTGCTCACCGGAGCCGACCTCGCCGCGCTGCCGTTGCACCAGGAACAGCGGTACTGGCTGGTGGAGCAGGTGGCCGGCCTGATCGAGAGCCAGGCCAGCCGCACCCCGATCATGATCGCCGTCGACGACCTGCACTGGGCCGATCCGCTCAGCCGGTTCGCGCTCCGGGTCCTGCCCGTCCGGCTGCGCGGCTCCCCGGTGTGCTGGGCGCTCACCAGCCGGGAGGAGACCGAGGCGGTCGCGCTGCGGGTCGAGCGGGTACGGCTCAGGCCCCTGCCGCCCGCGGCGGTCGAGGCGCTGGCCGCGGACATCCTCCGGGCGCCGGTGGACGACCGGCTCCGCGCGCTGCTGACCGGTGCGGGCGGCAATCCGTTCCTCGCGGTGGAGATGATGGAGGGTCTGGCCGGCGCACCGACCGCCGACGGCCCGCCGGACCGCCTGGTGACCGGCGTGCGAGGACGGCTCGGCTCACTGCCGCCGCAGACTCTCCGGTTCCTGCAGGCCGGCGCCGTGCTCGGCCGTCGGTTCACGCTCTCCGACGCCCAGGTGCTGCTCGGCGCGCCAGCGGCCACCCTGATCGCCGACACCGAGGCAGCTGTGTACGGATCGGTGCTCGCCGACGACGGCGAGCGCCTCGAGTTTCGACACGACCTGCTCCGCCAGGCGGTCTACGCCGGCATCCCGCCGTCGGCCCGCAATGTCCTGCACCGGGCGGCCGCGTCCCACCTGCTGCGCGGCGGCCGGCGCCCGACCGAGGCGGTACGGCACCTGCTGATCGGCGTGGGGCCCGGCGACGAGGACGCGCTGGGGCTGCTGCGTGACGCAGCCGACGACGTCACGACCGCGCTACCCGCCCTGGCCGCGGACCTGCTGCTTCGCGCGCTCAGCCTGACACCCCCCGGACACCCCGATTACTTCCCCACCGCCGAGCGGGCCATCCGGCTGCTGACCCTGTCCCAACGCAACCGCGAGGCGGTCGACGTCGCCGACGCGGCGCTCGACCAGCGGCCCGGGGACGAGACCGCCGGGCGCATCGAGGCGGCGCTCGGCCGCGCCCTGTGGAACCTGTGGTGGGCGGCCGAGCTGAGCCGGCGGACCGAGCGGGCCCTCGGCCGGTCCGGTCTGACCCCCCGGACCCGAGCCCGGTTGGAATCGCTGCGCGCCCTCGCGTTGTCCCGCAGCCGCGACCAGGCCGCGGCCCGGGACGCCGGCAAGGCCGCGCTCGCCGCGGCGGAGGCGCTGGGCGACGAGCAGGCCCTCACGACGGCACTGCTGGCACTCGGCGAAACGGCGTTCAACGAGGGCTACTGCCGGGAGGCGCTGCACCACTTCGAGCGCCTGCGCGATTACGACCCGACGGCGATCCTCTGGGAGATCCTGGTCCACCAGCACCTGGACAACTTCGACACGAGCGCGCGGCTGATCGCCGAGGCGCGCCGGGAGTGTGAGCGTGAAGGCAGCCGTCTCCCGTTGGCCGCCGTGCTGTGGGCGCAGGCCAGTCAGACCTGGCTGCTCGGCCAGCTCGACGACCTGGACGCCGACCTGCGTACCATCTCCGAACTCGACGGCGACGGACCGCCGGCGCACGCGTACACCATGCTGTGCCAGATCACGCTGATCCGCCTCGCCATGTTGCGCGGCGACGACCAGGGTGCGCGGCAACTGCTCTCCGCGGCCAAGGCCCGGCTCGGTGCCGCCGCCGACCCGGGCGACGTGGTGCACGTGCGACTCGGCGAGGCGTGGCTGCTCGCTGCGACCGGCGACGCACCGCAGGCCGTCGAGATCATGTGTCGCGACCAGCAGCGCGACGACCACTGGCTGGTCCAGACCCGCACCCTGCGGCCCCTGGTGGGCTCCTTCATCGACATCGCCCTGCGCGGCGGGAGCCCGGCCCTGGCCGGCGAACTGGCGGCGCAGGCCGACCTGTACGCGAGCCGCAACCCCGGCGCGGTCACGGCAGCGGGCATGGCCGCGCACGCCAACGGGCTGGTGACCGCGGACCTGAGCCTGCTGGAGCGGGCGGTGCACATCCTCGCCGACAGCCCTCGCCGACTCGTCTATGCCCGCGCCGCCGCGGACTACGGCCAGGCGCTGCTGCGCGCCGGTCACCGGCAGGCGGGCATCCGGCAACTGCTGGCCGCCGCGCAGACGTTCGCCCGCACCGGGTCACCGCGCGAGGCGGAGCAACTGGACCGGATCCTGCGGTCGCTCGGCGCGCTGCGTCGCGCGCGCACGGCCGTGGAGCGGCGCCCGGCGACCGGATGGGCCGCGCTCACGCCGACGGAGCGGCGGATCGCCCGGCTGGTCGCCGAGGGCCACACCAACCGCTCCGCGGCCACCCAGCTGTCCATCTCGCCGCACACCGTCAACACCCACCTGGGTTCCGTGTTCCGCAAGCTCCAGGTCACCACCCGGGTGCAGCTGACCCGGGCCGTGCTGATCCACGATCCGGCCACCTGACGCGATTCCCGCCGGGTCCCGGCCACCGGCCGGCGTCGGGGCCCCGGATCTGGTACATCCGCGCGATCCGCCCACGCGCCAATCCGTGTTTGCTGAACGCCGACGAGCACCACTTGGAGGCCGGTATGCAGCTCAACCTGGACACGTCTTTCCTGCGCGACGATCAACGCGGCGACGCCGTACAAGCCTTCCTGAACGACACCGTGGTCCGCTGCCGGGTCGATCACCCTTCGGAGATGGTGAGCCGACTGTCGTACACCCGAATGGGGCTGATCGGAATCTGCAGGGTCGAGGCCACCGCACCACCGGATGCGGCGCCCGCGGTCTTCGAACGTACCGAGCGACAGGCGGACGACGATCGCCAGCCTGCGGTGCTCGTCGACGTCCAGGTCTCCGGTACATCCACCGTCGTGCAGGACGGCCGCGAGGCGGTGCTGCACCCGGGCGAGTTCGCGTTGCGCGACACCACCAGCCGCTCCGTCGTCATCTACCGGGGCGGCGGCGTGCGGACGGTCGTGCGAGTCACCCGGTCGGCCCTGGCCCTGCCGCAACGTGCCCAGCGCGCGGCAACGGCCCGCGCGTTCGGCACCGGAACGGCGGTGTCCGCGCTCGCCGCCACCTACCTCACCCGACTCGAGGCGGCCACCGAACTGACCGCCCCGGCACACGCCCACCGGCTGGCCGCGGCCGGTGTCGACCTGATCCGGGCGGCGGTCGGCGCCGAGCTGGCGGACGACGTGCTGGACCGGCACGAGCGCCTGGACCTCCTGCACCGCAGGATCATGGCCTACCTCCAGGCCAACCTGACCCGGCCGGACCTGAACGCCGCCAAGGTGGCGGCCGCCCACCACATCTCCGTGCGCTACCTCTACACCGTCCTGGAACACGCCGGGATCAGCCTCGGCAGCTGGATCCAGACTCGCCGACTTGAGGGTGCGCGGGCCGACCTTTCCGAGCCGAACGCCTCGACCCGGCCGGTGCTCGCCATCGCAAAGCAGTGGGGCTTCACCGACGCCACCCACTTCAGCCGGGCATTCCGCCGGGCGTACGGAGTCAGCCCGAGTGAATGGCGGGACGGTCGGTAGGTCATGGATGCCGTCCTGGACACATCGGTCCTACCCGCGCCTGACCGAGAAGAGGCGGTGCGGGCGTTCTTCTCCGGCTCGGCCATCGGCCGCAACCGGATCGACGTCCCCTCCCGGTTCCGCAGCCGGATCGCCACCGGCTCCGCCGGTGACCTGCGCGTGTGCTCGCTGAAGAGCGTCTGCCAACCGGGCTCCCGATCGGAGGCCGCCCGTCACGGGCAGACCACCTCGCGCGGAGACGTCGCGCCGGCGGTGTTTCTGGTCCTGCAGGCCAGCGGCACCAGCGCGGTTGTCCAGTACGGCCGGGAAGCCGTACTGGGGCCGGGCAGCTTCGCCCTGCTCGACACGACGGCCACCTATGAGCAGTTCTTCCCCGGCGGCCACCGGCAGAGCTTGATCCAGATCCCGCACTCGGCGCTCGGTGTCGGCCGGCCGCTGCTGCGGGACGCGGCCGCACGACCCGTCAGCGCCGGCGCGAGCCCGATCAGCGGCCTTGTCGCCAGTTACTTCTCCCGGCTGATCAGCCAGCCCGACCTGCGGCAGGGCCCACACGCGTCGTCCGTGGCGGAGGTCGGTGTCCAACTGCTGACCTCCCTGCTCGCCGCTGAGTTTGGCGGCTCGGCACCGGCGGTCGAGGCACTGCACGAGACCCTGTCGGTCAGGATCATGGCCTACCTGCGCCACAACCTCACCGACCCCGGGCTCTGCGCCGAGCGCGTCGCCCGGGTCCACAACATCTCCGTCCGCTATCTCTACGTGCTGCTCGCCCGTGAGGGCGTCACGCTCGGGGAGTGGATCCGGACGCGGCGGCTCGCCGCCGCCCGCGACGAATTGGCCAGCCCACGGGCGAGATGGCGCACCATCGCCGCGATCGCGAACAGCTGGGGCTTCGCGGACGCCACCCATTTCAGCAAGATCTTCCGGCAGGCGTACGGGATGACTCCCCGTACCTGGCGGGCGGTCAACCAGCAGACGAAGGCGTGACCGCACCCCGGCTCCGCGCGGGGGCCAGCC